>NZ_JBFRGW010000028.1:0-61075 GCF_052115545.1 Microvirga sp. 2MCAF35 | reverse complement strand
GAGGCCGCTTCGCGCACGGTTCTTTTAGGCGTTTAAACTTGGACCAGCACAGGGCTGCCAAGGGCCTCCTGGCGCCGGCTGCGTGACCGGCGGGCAGGACCGTGCCTGCTCCCACAACTTGCGACGCCTCGCGAAGCGCGCCCCTCGTCGGATCAGGCTGTGCAATGATATAGCCAAGGTTGAGCCACCCGTCAAGAACAAAGTGAGAACATAACATGGGCCTGAGCATTCGCTGATCTCGCCTGCTGCGAACCCTCCGCCGTCATTCCGGGGCCGCGCAGCGGAACCCGGAACCCAGAATCGCTGACGATGCCGAATGAGGCGCAACGCTGATCGTGTTTTCTTGACCCGTCGTGGCTCTGGGTTCCGGGCTCGCCTGCGGCGCCCCGGAATGACAGCAGTGGCGCTCAACACAAGGGGGCTGGTGGGGACTGATCCTCGGATCAAATCCGGGGACGGCCATGACGGGAGAGGTTCGGAGCGGACATGCGCAGATCCGACCAGGATGCCCCTAGGCCTCCCTGCCAGACGCCGCAGGAATCGGGTGTCGCCCTCCTCCCGGGCCGGTTAGGATGACCGTCAATCAGGATGAGAGCCATGCTGGATATGCTACGCGACATCACCATCGAACCGGGCGCGATCACCGTGCCGGACGAGCCGCATTCGGATTACGAGCGGGTACGCCGGATCATTGCCTATATTTCGGAGCGCTGGCGCGAGCAGCCGTCGCTGGAGGCGATCGCCGATCATGTGGGCCTGTCCACCACCCATGTGCACCACCTCTTCCGGCGCTGGGCGGGCCTGAGCC
Source organism: Microvirga sp. 2MCAF35 (assembly GCF_052115545.1). Classification (NCBI taxonomy): domain Bacteria; kingdom Pseudomonadati; phylum Pseudomonadota; class Alphaproteobacteria; order Hyphomicrobiales; family Methylobacteriaceae; genus Microvirga; species Microvirga sp. 2MCAF35. The sequence continues at coordinate 60,267 of NZ_JBFRGW010000028.1, read as the reverse complement.
CGAAAGCCTTCCTGCAGGCCCTGACTCTCGACAACGCCAAGGCGCTGCTGGCCGATTCCGCCAGCGTGCTCGACGCCACCTACGAGGTCGGCCTCTCGGGCCCGGCCCGGCTGCACGATCTCTTCGTGACCCACGAGGCCATGACGCCTGGGGATTACAGGACGGGCGGCCTGGGCCTCACCATGCGCTACGGTTTCCACCCCTCCCCCTTCGGCGAGGCGGTGCTGATCGCCACCGACCGGGGCCTCGCGGGGCTCGGCTTCGTGGACGATGGGGACCGGCAGGCGGCCCTCTCGGACCTCACCCGGCGCTGGCCCAAGGCCACCTACCTGGAGGACGAGGCCGCCACCGCGCCGCTGGCGCAGCGCATCTTCAATCCGTCGCAATGGCAGGCGGAGCAGCCCCTGCGGGTGGTCCTCATCGGCACGGATTTCGAGGTTCGGGTCTGGCAGACACTGCTGCGCATTCCCCGCGACAAGGCGACCACCTATTCCGACATCGCCCGCCACATCGGCAAGCCCTCGGCCTGCCGGGCGGTCGGCGCGGCGGTGGGCAAGAACCCGGTCTCCTTCGTGGTCCCCTGCCACCGGGTGCTCGGCCGCTCGGGAGCGCTGACCGGCTACCATTGGGGGCTCACCCGCAAGCAGGCGATCCTGGGTTGGGAAGCGGGACAGGCTCTGGGCAGCAACCTGTCGTGAGCCTCGAAAGAGCCGCCCGGCCGGCCGCGCCCTACGGATCGCCCCGGTCAGGCGGGCCAGGCAGCTCCGCCGTGCTCGGCGGCAGCACCGCGCATTGCGTGACATGGAACACGCTGTTGTCGACCCTTTGGTAGGCCCGGCCGCACCAATGTCCCCCGCCCGTCTGCCCGGCATCTCCGAGCAGGGCCCGGTACTGGATCGTATAGCCCGGCACATCGACCCATTCCCCATCGACGAGCATCTGCACGCCGGTCGGGGTCACCCGATAGGGCGCCGGCCGGCAATCCTTGTCGCTGCAGCAGCTGTTGCCCCAGGAATCCAGCAGGTGCGAATAGATGTCATGGGCCTGGACCGGGGAAGCCAATCCCATGGCGATCAGGGCAAAGACAATCTTGGCCATGGGCCGCTTCCACAAGGGTCAGATGGGTGGCACTTAGGAGAGTGCCAGGACAATCCACGAGCCCGGATCTTACCTTAGGTCAAACACCAGAGATACCCGTCAGCTCTGCCGAGGAGCCCGAATTGCCCGGCAGAAAACTCCGCCTGACACTCCATCGCAGTCATGCAACAGGCGCAGGATCAGACGAATTGAGGCATTCTAGCCCTCAGGATTGTCTTGCAGGCCCGAATGCCCCTTCTTATATCAGCGCCAGCATGGGGCACGGTTCGGGTTGAGCCGGTCCCGGCTGATAGTCATCAACATGTAAGCCATGGGCCGGGCTGCTTTTAGGGCTCGGCGGTCTGCTTGAAAGTGAGGGATCCCGCCATGGGTAAGGTCATCGGTATCGACCTCGGCACCACCAATTCCTGCGTCGCTGTCATGGAAGGCACGACGCCCAAAGTCATCGAAAACGCAGAAGGCGCGCGGACGACCCCGTCCATCGTGGCCTTCACGGACGAAGGCGAGCGCCTCGTCGGCCAGCCGGCCAAGCGCCAGGCGGTCACGAACCCGTCGCGCACGTTCTTCGCCATCAAGCGCCTGATCGGCCGCACCTTCGACGATCCCATGACCAAGAAGGACATGGGCCTCGTTCCGTATCACATCATCCGGGGGCCGAACGGCGACGCCTGGGTCGAGGCCGACGGCAAGCAGTATTCGCCTTCGCAGATCTCCGCCTTCACCCTTCAGAAGATGAAGGAGACGGCCGAGTCGTATCTCGGGCAGCCGGTCACCCAGGCCGTGATCACGGTTCCGGCCTACTTCAACGACGCCCAGCGTCAGGCCACCAAGGACGCAGGCAGGATCGCCGGCCTCGAGGTCCTGCGCATCATCAACGAGCCGACCGCTGCGGCCCTGGCCTACGGCCTGGACAAGAAGCAGACCGGCATGATCGCGGTCTACGACCTCGGCGGCGGCACCTTCGACGTGTCGGTCCTCGAGATCGGCGACGGCGTGTTCGAGGTGAAGTCCACCAACGGCGACACCTTCCTCGGCGGTGAAGACTTCGACATGCGACTCGTCGAGTACCTCGCGGCCGAGTTCAAGAAGGAACAGGGCATCGACCTGACCAAGGACAAGCTCGCCCTGCAGCGCCTGAAGGAAGCCGCCGAGAAGGCCAAGATCGAGCTCTCCTCGGCCCAGCAGACCGAGATCAACCTGCCCTACATCACGGCGGACGCCTCCGGTCCGAAGCACCTCGCCCTCAAGCTCTCGCGCGCCAAGTTCGAGCAGCTCGTCGACGATCTCGTGCAGAAGACCATCGAGCCCTGCCGCAAGGCCCTCAAGGACGCCGGCATCTCCGCCGGTGACATCGACGAAGTGGTCCTGGTCGGCGGCATGACCCGCATGCCGAAGATCCAGGAAGTCGTGAAGCAGTTCTTCGGTAAGGAGCCCCATAAGGGCGTGAACCCGGACGAGGTCGTGGCCATCGGCGCGGCGATTCAGGCCGGCGTGCTTCAGGGCGACGTGAAGGACGTGCTGCTCCTCGACGTGACCCCGCTGTCGCTCGGCATCGAGACCCTCGGCGGCGTGTTCACCCGTCTGATCGACCGCAACACGACGATCCCGACGAAGAAGAGCCAGGTGTTCTCCACCGCGGAAGACAACCAGAACGCGGTCACCATCCGGGTCTTCCAGGGTGAGCGCGAAATGGCGGCGGACAACAAGCTGCTCGGTCAGTTCGACCTCGTGGGCATTCCGCCCGCGCCGCGCGGCGTGCCGCAGATCGAGGTGACCTTCGACATCGACGCGAACGGCATCGTGAACGTCACGGCGAAGGACAAGGCGACCGGCAAGGAGCACCAGATCCGCATCCAGGCCTCGGGCGGCCTGTCCGACACCGACATCGAGAAGATGGTGAAGGACGCCGAGGCTCACGCCGAGGAAGACAAGAAGCGCCGCGAGGTCGTCGAGGCGAAGAACCAGGGCGAGAGCCTGATCCACGCCACCGAGAAGTCCATGACGGAATACGGCGACAAGGTCTCCGAATCCGACAGGCAGGGCATCACGACCGCCATCGACGCTCTCCGCCAGGCTCTTGCGGCTGAGGACGCCGAGGTGATCAAGGCCCGCACCACGGACCTGATGCAGGCTTCCATGAAGCTCGGCGAAGCCATGTATGCCGCCCAGGCGAATGCCGGCGAAGGCGGCGAGCAGGCCTCGGCCGAGGAGCCGAAGAAGGACGACGTCATCGACGCCGACTTCCAGGAAGTCGACGAGGGCGACAAGAAGAAGCGCGCCTGACGCGATGCACACCTTCTGACGAATTCGGCACCCGGTTTCGTGACCGGGTGCCGTTTTCATGAAACGAGCTTTAAAACACCCATGACCGATCAACCGACCGCTTCCCACGATGCGCTGGAAAATGCTTTTCGAGCCTTTTCCTGTGCAGCGCGTGCGAAAAGGTCCGGCACAATGATGGAGCACATCGACGCTCCGAGGGGCGCCTGACATGTCCAAGCGCGATTACTACGAGGTTCTCGGTGTCGCGAAGACCGCGACCGATGCGGAGATGAAATCCGCCTTCCGGAAGCTCGCGATGCAGTACCACCCGGACCGCAACCCGGGGGACCACGAGGCCGAGGTCAAGTTCAAGGAGCTGAACGAGGCCTACCAGACCCTCTCCGACGGCCAGAAGCGCGCCGCCTACGACCGCTACGGCCATGCGGCCTTCGCCAATGGCGGCGCCGGGGCCGGCGGACCGGGCTTCGGCGGCGACTTCTCCGACTTCATGTCGGACATCTTCGAGAACTTCTTCGGCGATGCGACCGGACGCGGCGGCGGACGGGGCCGGAGCACCGGCGGGCGCGAGCGCGGCGCCGACATGCGCTACAACCTGGAAATCTCCCTCGACGAAGCCTTCAACGGCAAGACCGCCGAGCTGAAGATCCCGACCTCCATCACCTGCGAGGCCTGTTCGGGCTCGGGCGCGAAGCCGGGCTCCAAGCCCAAGACCTGCCCCACCTGCGGCGGTGCGGGCCGGGTGCGGGCGACTCAAGGGTTCTTCTCCATCGAGCGCACCTGCCCTAACTGCCACGGGCGCGGTGAGGTCATCGACGACCCCTGCGGCCAGTGCGGCGGCGCGGGCCGGGTCACCCGCGAGCGCACCCTCTCGGTCAACATCCCGGCGGGCGTCGAGGACGGCACGCGCATCCGCCTTGCGGGCGAAGGCGAGGCCGGCCTGCGCGGCGGGCCTGCAGGCGATCTCTACATCTTCCTGTCCCTGAAAGCCCATCCATTCTACCAACGCGACGGGGCGGACCTGTTCTGCCGGGTGCCGATCTCCATGGTGACGGCGGCACTCGGCGGCGAGTTCAGCGTTCCGACCCTGGGCGGCACCGACGCGCTCGTGAAGGTTCCCGAGGGCACCCAGACCGGCAAGCAGTTCCGCCTGCGCGGCAAGGGCATGCCGGTGCTGCGTTCGCGGGACGTGGGCGACCTCTACATCCAGGTTGTTGTGGAAACCCCGCAGAAGCTGACCAAGCGCCAGCGCGAGCTCCTGACCGAGTTCGACCAGGAATGCTCCAAGGAAAATCATCCGGAGAGCTCAGGCTTTTTCTCGCGGTTTCGGGAGTTTATCGACGGCTTGGGCGGATCAACTTAACTTGACGGTCGTTTTATCAGCGCATCGTGCGGAAGAAGTGGATCCGGTTTTTCCGCTCTAGACGATGTGGCAGGTTAAAGCGTAAGCATCGGAGCGATCCCGAAAGTGGCCTCCGCTCTTGGGTCCGATGCTTTAGGGTTCTCAACAGCGAACGTGATCCGCCGCAAAAGGGTCTTCTCAGTGCATCAGTCGTTCCAACGGCCCACGGCCCGGAAAATCCCTCTCAAGAAGGATCGCTTCCAGGATGAGGCCCGGTTCCTGCGCTCCTGGCTCGAGCGGCCCCTCGTCATCGGGGCCGTGACCCCTTCCGGCAAGATCCTGGCCCGGACCATGGCGTCCTACGTGGATCCGCGCATTCCCGGCCCCGTCATCGAGCTCGGACCCGGCACGGGCCCGGTCACCGATGCCCTGATCCGGCGCGGCGTGGCGCAGGAGCGGCTGGTTCTGATCGAGTTCAATCCCGAATTCTGCCAGCTCCTGAAGCGCCGCTTTCCGAAGGCGACGATCATCCAAGGCGATGCCTACGACCTCAAGGAAACCCTCGGCGGCATCCTGAAGGAGCCCGCGGCCGCGACCGTGTCGAGCCTGCCGCTCTTCACCAAGCCCATGGACCAGCGCCTGGAGCTTCTGGAGACCGCCCAGGCGCTGATGCACCCCAACGCGCCCTTCATCCAGTTCACCTACGCGGTGGTGCCGCCGATCCCGGCGCGCTCGCAAACACACAAGGCCAGGGCCTCCAACCGGATCTGGCGCAACCTCCCCCCGGCCCGCGTCTGGGTCTACAACAAGGTCAACCACCCATGAGCGCCGCGATGTCTCTTCCGCCGAATCCCATTCCCGCAGGAGACATTCGCGACAAGCTCATCATCGGCCTCGACGTTCCCTCCGTGGAGGAGGCCCGCGCCGTCGTCAGCCGCATCGGGGATGCGGGGACCTTCTACAAGATCGGCTACCAGCTCGCCTATGCGGGCGGCTTCGAATTCGCCCGCGAGCTGATCGGCCAGGGCAAGAAGGTCTTTCTCGACCTCAAGCTCCACGACATCGGCAACACCGTCGAGGAAGGCGTGCGCTCGGTCGCCCGTCTCGGCGCCACGTTCCTGACGGTCCACGCCTATCCGCAGACCATGCGCGCGGCGGTGGCCGGCAAGGCGGGATCCTCCTTGAAGATCCTCGCGGTCACCGTGCTCACCTCCTATGACGACCAGGACCTCGTCGAGGCGGGCTATGCCCCCGTGACGACTGCGGAGCTCGTCGCCCGCCGGGCCGGACAGGCGCGCAACCTGGGAATCGACGGCATCGTCTGCGCGGCCACGGAAGCCGAGCGCGTGCGCGCCGTCGTCGGCCCCGATAGGCTCATCGTCACCCCGGGCATCCGGCCTGCCGGAGCCGACGCGGGAGACCAGAAGCGCGTCGTCGCGCCCGCAGAGGGCATTCGCCTCGGCGCCGACCATCTCGTGGTGGGCCGGCCCATCGTGAAGGCATCCGATCCGCGCGCCGCTACGGAAGCGATTGTGCAGGAAATCGCCGACGTGAAGGCTTGACGCTAAGGCTCCGCTGGCGTTCGCTGCGCCTCCCGAAAATCAACAGGAGCGCCTCATGCCCAAAGGCTATGTCATTGCACGCGTGACCGTCACGAACCCCGAAGCCTATGCGGAGTACGCCAAGGGCGCGACGGAGGCGATCCGCCAGTACGGCGGGCGGCCGCTCGTGCGAGGCGGCGCCTACGAGGCGCTGGAGGGCGAGGCGCGACCCCGCAACGTGGTGATCGAGTTCGACTCGGTCGAGCAGGCCCGGACCTATTATCATTCTCCGGAATATCAGGCAGCGAAAGCCAAGCGCCAAGGCGCCTGCGAGGCCGAATTCGTTCTCGTGGAAGGAGCCTGAGCGATGAAGGGCTATTGGATCGGCCGCGTCGATGTCTCGAACCCCGACGCCTACCAGAACTACGTGAAGGCGAATGCGGTCCCCTTCGCCAAATACGGCGCCCGCTTCCTGGTGCGCGGCGGCGCGTACCGGATAGCCGAGGGCGAGGCCCGCGCCCGCAACGTGGTGATCGAGTTTCCGAGCTATCAGGCGGCCCTGGAGTGCTGGGATTCGCCCGAGTACCAGGCCGCCAAGGCCCATCGCGACGGCCATGCGGTCGCCGACATCATCATCATCGAGGGCTACGAGGGTCCGCAGCCGGGTTGAGTTGCCTCAACCGTCATCACCGGCCTCGTGCCGGTGATCTCGACTGGAGAGGCGCAACGCTTCACGGGATCGGGATGGCCGGCACAAGGCCGGCCATGACGGGGCGGGTGTCATTTCCGGGAGGACGCGCAGCGGAGGGGAAGGGAACCCATAGACTCTGGGCTTGACCGTGGATCCCCTTCCCTCGCCTTCGGCTCGCCGGGAATGACATAGGGGGTTTTATCCACGCTTCTCAGCCCTACCCTAAGCGGCTATATCCTGAGCCCGTAACAACAGGAGAGCGGCATGAGCGAGATGCGACTCGTCGTGGTGGGGGCTGCCGGACGCATGGGGCGCATGCTCATCAAGGCCGTGGCGGAGACCGAGGGCTGCATCCTCGTCGGCGCCATCGAGCGGGAAGGCTCTCCCGTGCTCGGCCAGGATGCGGGATTGCTCGCCGGAACGGGGCTCCTCGACGTGACCGTGACCGACGATCCGCTCACCGTCTTCGCCCAGGCCGACGGCGTGCTGGATTTCACCGCGCCCGCCGCCACCACGGCCTACGCCGCGCTGGCCGCCCAGGCGCGCATCGTCCACGTGATCGGAACCACCGGCCTGCAGGAGGCCGATTTCACCAAGATCGAGGCGGCCGCACGCCATGCGCGCATCATCCAGTCCGGCAACATGTCGCTCGGCGTCAACCTGCTTGCGGGTCTCGTGCGCAAGGTCGCGGCGACGCTGGGCGAGGATTTCGACATCGAAATCCTCGAAATGCATCATCGCATGAAGGTGGATGCGCCTTCGGGCACGGCCCTCCTCCTCGGCGAGGCGGCGGCGGAGGGACGCAAAATCTCGCTGAAGGAGCGCTCGGTACGCAGCCGCGACGGCCACATGGGAGCCCGGAATCCGGGTGATATCGGCTTTGCGACCCTGCGCGGCGGAACGGTCGTCGGTGAGCATTCCGTGATCTTCGCCGGTCAGAGCGAGCGCCTGGAGCTGGCGCATCGTGCCGAAGACCGGAGCATCTTCGCCCGTGGCGCCGTGAAGGCCGCGCTCTGGGGCTTCGACAAGAAGCCCGGCTATTACACCATGGCCAATGTCCTTGGCCTCGATCAGCTCTAAAACACGCCAACACTCTCTTCATTTTCGGAGACGCCAAGACATGAACCGCCTTCTCGTCCTTGCACGCCACGGCCAGAGCGAATGGAATCTCAAGAACCTGTTCACCGGCTGGAAGGATCCGGGGCTCACCGATCTCGGCATCGAGGAGGCGCGCAATGCCGGCCGTCGCCTGAAGGAGATGGGCGTCCAGTTCGACGTCGCCTTCACGTCCGACCTGTCCCGGGCACAGCGCACCTGCAAGCTGATCCTGGAAGAGATCGGCCAGCCCAACCTGACGACGATCGCGAACCAGGCCCTGAACGAGCGCGATTACGGCGATCTCTCCGGCCTCAACAAGGATGACGCCCGCGCCCGCTGGGGCGAGGAGCAGGTCCATGTCTGGCGCCGTTCCTACGACGTGCCCCCTCCCGGCGGCGAGAGCCTGAAGGACACGGTCGCCCGCGTGCTGCCCTACTACATCCGCGAGATCCTGCCCCGCGTCATGCGCGGCGAGCGCGTTCTGGTCGCTGCGCACGGCAACTCCCTTCGCGCTCTCGTGATGGTGCTCGACGGCCTGACCTCCGAGACCATCCCGAGCCTCGAACTCGCGACGGGCATTCCGCTGGTCTACGACCTCAACGACGACACGACCGTCGCCAGCAAGGAGGTTTTGGAGGGGTGAGCATCTGGCGCACCGTCATTCCGGTGCGCCGCAGGCGAACCCGGAACCCATAGCCGCTGTCGTTGCAGAAAGCAGCGCCGCTCGCCCCTTCCTGAGCTGTCGTGTTTATGGGTTCCGGGCTCCGCTACGCGGCCCCGGAATGACACCGGAGTGCATTTCGATTCATGCTCACCCTCGCCCCCGGCCTCACCTACTACCCCGACTACCTCGACCGCCCGGCCCAGGAGCGGCTGCTCTTGTCCCTGCGCGAGATCACTCGTGAGGCGCCCCTGTTCACCCCGCGCATGCCGCGCACCGGAAAGCCGTTCTCTGTGCGCATGACCAATTGCGGGCCGCTCGGCTGGGTCTCGGACCCGGAGGGCTATCGCTACCAGCCGACCCATCCCGAGACGGGCAAACCCTGGCCCGCCATGCCGGATCAGGTGCTGCGGGCGTGGGAGGAGCTGAGCGAGTATCCGCACCTGCCCGATGCCTGCCTGGTCAATTTCTACTCCCCCGAGGCCCGGATGGGTCTGCACCAGGACAAGGACGAGGAGGAATTCGCCGCCCCGGTCGTGTCGCTCTCCCTCGGCGACACGGCGCTCTTCCGCTATGGCGGGCTGGAGCGGAAGGACCCGACGAAATCGATCCGCCTCCGCTCCGGTGACGCGATCGTGTTCGGCGGGCCCGCGCGGCTGATCTATCATGGGATTGACCGCCTCACGGCCGGAAGCTCGGACCTGCTGCCGCAGGGCGGGCGGCTCAATCTCACCTTGCGCAAGGTGGGAAAGCCGCTTTAGCTTTCGACCGTGTCATGACCTGCAAGTTTCCTTTTAGAGAGGCATCCATGAAAGGTTTTGCAGCCGCTGCCCTGGGCTTGGCCCTGTCCGTTCAGGCCGTCCTCGCGGCCGAGCCGGTTTTCCCGCCGGCCTCGCGGATCGGCATCGTTCCGCCCGATGAGATGACGGTCTCGAAGCGCTTCAGCGGGTTCGAAAGCGAGGAGAAGGCGGCGGCCATCAACTTCGTGGAGATGCCCGCGGCGGCCTATGGACAGCTGGTGAACGGGCTCACCAAGGAGGCCCTGAAGCGCCAGGGCATGAGCGAGACCTCCCGGGAGAACCTGAAGCTCGGCACCCGGACAGGCGTGCTCATCGGCGGCACCATGGCGGGGCCCGTGCAGGGGCGCAAATGGGTGATGGCCGTCAAGGACGAGGACCTCACCGCCCTCGTGATCGCGCAGGTGCGCGGGGGCCAGGACGGGTACAGCGAGGCCCAGATGCAGGAGGCCCTGAAGAGCATCGCCCTGCGGGGTCCGGTGTCCGTCGACGAGCAGATCTCCGCCCTGCCCTTCCGCATCGGCGACAAGGCCGGTTTTCGCCCCGTGCGGGTGATTTCAGGCAATTCGGCCCTGTTCACGGACGGTCCGCAGGACACGGTCAAGGCGGTGGAGCAACCGATGGTCATCGTGGCCGCCTCACTCAACGGACCCATTCCACCGCAGGACAAACGCAGCCAATTCGCCCGCGCGGCCCTGAATTCCAACCAGATCCTCAAGGACATCAAAATCGAGCGCTCCGAGTCCTTCCGCTTCAAGGGCCAGGACTGGCACGAGATCGTCGCCACGGCGGTGGAAGCCGAGTCCGGCCAGCCGATCGTGGTGATGCAGACCATCCGCTTCGAGCCCGACCGCTACGTGCGCATGATCGGCCTCACCCGGGTCGAGCAGCGGGACCAGAACCTGCCTCGCTTCCGCACGGTGATCGACGGGATCGATATGAATCCCTGAAGCGTCGGACGCAAAACGGGTTCCCCTTTTGCGTGCAAAGATGCTTTTAATCCCGCTTCGGGAAGGCCGGCAGGGACCAGCCGCGCAGGAGGGCGAGCGCCCTTAAGACGAAGGCGGCGGCAAAGCCTGCGGCGGCGCTCAAGAACGGATCGAAGCCCGCCGCCTGCAGGGCAACCATCACCGAAGCGCCCAGGGCCGCGGCCGTGACATAGATCTCCTGGCGCAGGACCAGGGGCGTCGTTCCGGCAAAGATATCGCGGATGATGCCGCCGAAGGTGGCCGTGGTGGTGCCGAGTGCGATCGCGGAGAGGGCCGGAACGCCGGCCGCCAGCGCCTTGCCGGTACCCGAGACGGCGAAGAGGGCCAGTCCCAGGGCATCGGCCCAGAGAAGGACGCGCCCCTGCCGTCCGCCCTCGATCATCGACACCCGCTTGGGGCCGAGAGCGAAGACGAGTTCCGCCACGATCAGGCAGACGAGCACGTCGGTCGGATCTCCGACCCAGAATACGGGCCGCGTGCCGATGAGCAGGTCCCTGACCGTGCCGCCGCCGACTCCGGTGAGGGTGGCGAGCAGGGCAAAGCCGAACGGATCCATGCCCTTGCGGGCCGCCATCAGAGCGCCGGACAGCGCGAAGACCGCAACGCCGATGGTTTCGAAAGGGATGCTTTGAAGGAAGTCCACCGGGAACACCTGCCATAATCCCGGATCTCGTCCTGAGGAGCCGAGGCAAGCGGCGTCTCGAAGGAGGATCCAGTGCACACTGGAAAGCCCTCGTCCTTCGCCGTGGTTACTGGCGTGACCTCGTCAGGATGAGGGCTTTGAGGTGTTCGCTTACAGCATTTTCAGGCGGAGCGCCTGCCGCTTCGCCTGAAAAATTCGCTCATGTCGTTTACTGGGTGGCCGAGGAACTATCCGTCGCTTCGGCATCGTTGGCGGCAGCCTTCGGGCCGCCCTTGGAGACGCCGACCAGGGCCGGGCGCAGGACGCGCTCGCCGATGACGTAGCCGGACTGGACCACCTGCAGGACCGTGCCGTTCGGGACCTCCGCGTTGGGGATCTCGAACATGGCCTGATGCACGTTCGGGTCGAACTTCTGGCCCTGCGGGTCGAGCTTCTTCACCCCGTGGCGTTCGAGGGTCTTCAGGAGGTCGCGCTCGGTGAGGTCGATGCCCTCGATGAGGCCCTTGAAGGCGCCCTCGGCGGTGCTGCGGGCCTCCTCGGGGACGCTCTCGATGGCCCGGTGGATATTGTCGGCCACGTTGAGCATGTCGCGGGCGAAGTTCGCCACCGCATAGGTCCGCGCATCCGCAATTTCGCGCTCGGTGCGGCGGCGCAGGTTCTCCATATCGGCCATCAGGCGCAGAAGCTTGTCCTTCAGATCCGCCTTCTCGGCCTCGAGAACGGCAATCGGATCGGCCTCGGGCGCGGAAGCCGTTCCGGGAGCGGCGTCAGTGGCGGGCTCGGCCTGGGGGGCCGCATTCTGGTTTTCCGTGTCGTTCGGATTCATGGTCGATCAACTAAAGGTGGGAGAAAGAAAGGTTCGGGCCACATATCAGGTCCCTGGCCTCACAAATCAAGCGCTACGCCTGTGGAGAGGCTCCGATTCCTCGGCCTTGAACACCTCGAGCAGGGTGCGGGTGATGGTGGCCTGGCGCCCCGCATGGGTGATTTTCGTGCCCGTCAGGTCGGTCACGTAGAACACGTCGACGGCCTTTTCGCCGAAGGTGACGATGTGCGCCGAGGCGATGTTCAGGTTGAGCTTCCCCAGGGCGGTCGTGAGGTCGTAGAGCAGGCCCGGCCTGTCGAGGCCGGAGATCTCGATCACCGTCTGGCGGCTCGATAGGGAATTGTCGATATTGACCTCCGGCGGCACGTGGAAGGCCTTGGAGCGCTCCTTGGCCGGACGCTTGCCGTCGACGAGGTCGGCGATCTTCACCTCCCCCTTCAGGGCCCGCTCGATGGCCTTGGCGACCCGCTCGGCCCGGCGCAGCTCATCCTCATCCCGGTCGAAGGCGCGGGAGAGCACGATGGTGTCGAGCGCCATGCCGTCCGTGGTGGTGAAGATCTGCGCGTCCACGATGTTGCCGCCCGCCGCCGCGCAGGCGCCCGTCACGATGGCGAGCAGGCGCGGATGGTCGGGCGACAGGATGGTGAGCTCCGTCACGCCCCGGAACTGGTCCGTCTCGTAGGTCGTGGTCACCGTGCGTCCGCCCTTCTCGGCCTCCCGCAGGAGCCTTGCCTGCTTGGCCCGCCGGGTCTCGTCGGTTTTCAGCCAGTAACCCGGCGTATGGCGCGCGGCGAAGGCCTCGAATTCCGCATCGGACCAGTCGGGCAGCTCGGAGCGCAGCCGCTCCTGCGCCATGCGCACGCGCTCCGAACGGGCGAGGTCGACCGCGCCACCGCCGAGGATCACCTCGGTCTCCTGGTAGAGATTGCGCAGGAGCTGCCCCTTCCAGCCGGTCCAGGTGCCCGGCCCCACGGCCTTGATGTCCGCGATGGTGAGCACGAGGAGCAGTTTCAGGCGCTCCATGGTCTGCACCACCTCGGCGAAGCTCTTGATGGTGGCGGGATCCGACAGGTCGCGGCTCTGGGCCGTGTTCGACATGAGCAGATGGTGCTCGACGAGCCACGCCACCGTCTCGGTCTCGGCTTCGGAGAGCCCGAAGCGCGGCCCGAGCTTGCGGGCGATCACGGCGCCTGCTTCCGAGTGATCCTCCGGCCGGCCTTTGGCGATGTCGTGCAGGAAGACCGCCACGTAGAGGGCGCGGCGGTTGCGGATCGAGGGGAAGATCTGGTTGGCGAGCGGATGCTCGCTCCCGAGCTGTCCCGCCTCGATCTCGGTGAGCACGCCGACCGAGCGGATCAGGTGCTCGTCCACCGTGTAGTGGTGGTACATGTTGAACTGCATCATCGCCACGATACGGCCGAAATCGGGAATGAAGCGCCCGAGCACGCCCGCCTCGTTCATGCGCCGCAGCACCACTTCGGGGACGTTCTTGGAGGTGATGATCTCCAGGAACAGCTTGTTCGCCTCCGGGTCGGTGCGCAGGTTGTGACCGATCAGCCTGAGCGAGCGCGTCGCCAAACGCGTCGCGTCGGGATGGATGGCGAGGTTGCGCCGGTCGGCGAGCCAGAACAGGCGGATCAGGTTGACCGGATCGCGCTCGAACGCCTCCTCGTTCTCCACGTTGAGGCGATTGTTGTCGATGATGAAGCCCTCGCTCACCAGCGCGCCGCCGCTGCGGCGGCGGAAGCGGCCGAACATGCGGTCGAGCATCGGACGGCGCTTGGTCTGGCGCGCCTCGAGCTCGGCGCAGACGATGGCCGTGAGGTCGCCCACGTCCTTGGCGATGAGGAAGTAGGATTTCATGAAGCGCTCGACCGCCGACAGGCCGCCGCGCGGCGCGAAGCCGATGCGCTCGGCGATGGTGCGCTGCAGGTCGAAGGTCAGGCGCTCCTCGGCGCGGCCCGTGGCGAAATGCATGTGGCAGCGCACGCGCCACAGGAATTCCTCGCAGCGGGAGAAGAGATTGAACTCGGCTTGCGTGAAGAGCCCGGCCTTCACCAGTTCCTTGGGCTCTTTCACCCGGTAGACGTACTTTGCGATCCAGAAGAGCGTGTTGAGATCGCGCAGCCCACCCTTCCCGTCCTTCACATTCGGCTCGACGAGGTAGCGGGACGCGCCGGCCTTGGCCACGCGGGCATCGCGTTCCTTCAGCTTGGCATCCACGAACTCCGCCGCCGAGGTCGCGACGATCTCCTGGTCGAAGCGCTTCTCCAGATTGTCGAAAAGCTCCCGGTCGCCGAACAGGAAGCGGGCTTCGAGCAGGGAGGTGCGGATCGTCATGTCCGCTTGGGCCTCGCGCAGGCATTCCTCGACCGAGCGCGTCGCGTGCCCGACCTTAAGCTTCAGGTCCCAGAACACATAGAGCATCGCCTCGACGACGCTCTCGCTCCAGGCGGTCTGCTTGTAGGGCAGCAGGAACAGGAGATCGACGTCGGAGCCCGGCGCCAGGGTTCCGCGCCCGTAGCCGCCGGTCGCCACCACGGCGAGGCGCTCGCCGGCCGAAGGGTTGGCAGCCGGGTAGAGATGCTGAACCACGGCATCGTGGACGATGCGCACCAGCTCATCCATCCGCTCGCAGAGATAGCGCGCGCAGATGAACCCGTTCTGGCTCTCCTGGAGCTTGGCCTGAGCCTCCTCATGCCCCCGGTCGAGCAGTGTCCTCAACTCGGGCACGAGCCTGGCGCGCAGCTCAGCCGCATCGCGGATCGGCTCGCTGCCGAGGGCTTTCAGGACGCTCTTGGGGCTATGAAGGCTCATGGAACAACCGCACGCGAGGAACTCCCTGACTTATCACCGGAAGAGCCTTCGCCAAAGGGAGGACTGGAACTATCCGTCGGAACGGATAGTTTGTTCTTTATAAGAGATATTGTTTGACATAAAAAACACTGAGTTCTATAAACCGGACACGCGCCGATTTGAGCATGCAGATTGCGGGCGCGAAACAAGTGCAGCTAAAGCGCCGGGCGCCTCCAACGAAGCTCCCATGCGCAAAACATGGGAAGAACACGATGAGCCTGACGCGCCGCCTCCTGATTGCCGCCTCCATCGCCACGGGCCTTGCCTCCTTGGTCACCGCGGCTTCCGCGCAGGTGAAGGAAATCCGCATTGATTACGCCACCTACAACCCGGTCAGCCTCGTCCTGAAGGACAAGGGCTTCCTCGAGAAGGAGCTGGAGAAGGACGGCATCACCGTGCGCTGGGTGCAGTCGCTCGGCTCCAACAAGGCGCTCGAATTCCTCAATGCCGGTTCGATCGATTTCGGCTCCACGGCCGGCGCCGCCGCCCTGATCGGCAAGATCAACGGCAACCCGATCAAGTCGATCTACGTCTATTCCCGCCCCGAATGGACCGCCCTCGTCACCCGCAAGGATACCGGCATCACGAAGGTCGAGGACCTGAAGGGCAAGCGCGTCGCCGTGACCCGCGGCACCGACCCGCACATCTTCCTCGTGCGTGCCCTGCAGGAAGCCAAACTCACCGAGAAGGACGTGAAGCTCGTTCTGCTCCAGCACCCGGACGGCCGCACCGCCCTCGAACGCGGCGACGTGGATGCATGGGCCGGCCTCGACCCGCTGATGGCGGCGGCCGAAGTGGAAAGCGGCGCGCAGCTCTTCTACCGCAATGCCGGCGCCAACACCTGGGGCGTGCTCAACGTCTCGGAAGCTTTCGCCAAGGACAACCCGGCTCTCGTGCAGCGCGTGCTCAAGGCTTATGAAGAAGCCCGTAAATATGCGCTCGCCAACAAGGACGAGCTGAAGAAGACCCTCATCACCTATACCAAGCTGTCCGACGCGGTGATCGAGCGCCAGCTCGAGCGCACGGAACTGACCCATTCCAACATCGGCCAGCCGCAAGTCGATACGATCCTCGCCGCGGGTCTCGCCCTGCAGCAGGCCGGTGTGATCCCCGCCGACGCGAATGTGCAGGCTGCCGTCGATTCCCTCATCGACCGCCGCTTCGCCACCGCGTCGCGCTGATGACTTCATCACGGGAGAGCGCCGTGACAGGCCAAGCTACAAGCAACGCCTGGTCCTCCCATGAGGGTGCCGCCGCTCTCGCGGCCCCAGCCTCCGCCGAGAAGCGACGCGCCTTCGACTGGCGCATCCTTCTCGGCTTTTTTTTGCCTATCGCAGTTGCGCTTCTCTGGGAGGCCGCCGTTCGGTTCGGCCTCGCGCAGGGACGCCTCGTCCCTCCCCCGAGCCGCATCCTCGCGACGCTCTGGGGTCTGGCTCAGACCGGGGAATTGTGGACCCATACCTGGATGACGCTCTGGCGCGTTGTCGTCGGCTTCGTGATCGGCGCTGCTGCAGGAATCGTGCTCGGCGCGCTTTCCGGCTCCAGCAAGACCATCCGGCAATTGCTCGACCCGACGCTTCAAGCGTTGCGCGCGATACCCTCCATCGCCTGGGTGCCGCTCTTCATTCTGTGGCTCGGCATCTTCGAGGCCTCGAAAGTGGCGCTGATTGCGGTCGGCGTGTTCTTCCCCGTCTATCTCGGCATCGCGGGCGCTATCCTGTCGGTCGACCGCAAGCTCGTGGAGGTCGGTCATGTGTTCCGTCTCTCGCGCGTGCAGCTCGCCCGCCGCATCCTGCTGCCGGCCGTTCTGCCCGAAGCCGTGATCGCGCTCCGCTCGGGCCTCGGCCTCGGCTTCATGTTCGTGGTCGCAGCGGAATTCATGGGAGCATCGGAAGGCCTTGGATACCTGCTCGTCGATGGCCAGCAGATGGGCAAGCCCGACCAGATTCTCGCCGCCATCATCGCCTTCGCGCTCCTCGGCAAGATCGCCGACAGCCTGCTCGTCGCCGGCACCAAACCGCTCGTGCGCTGGCAGGACACCGTGCGGGAGAGGCTGTGATGCAGCTTTCATTGAAAGACTACACCACCAGAAATCCTCATCCTGAGGAGCCGCATGGCGGCGTCTCGAAGGACGAGGATTGTGTCTCCAGTGCACTCTGGACGATCCTTCGAGACGGTGCTTCGCACCTCCTCAGGATGAGGCCGGTATATTTGACACGAGGTCGTCAATGCTGAACCTCGAACACCTCTCGAAAACCTATGCCGACGGCACGCGGGCTTTGTTCGACATCAATCTCGTCGTGCATGAAGGTGAGATCGTCTCCCTGATCGGCGGCTCGGGCTGCGGCAAGACCACGTTGCTGCGTCTCATCGCGGGCCTCGACCGGGCGAGCGCCGGCCGCATCAGCCTTGACGATGAAGTTCTGTCAGGCCCGCATCCGGCCGTGGGCATCGTGTTCCAGGAGCCGCGTCTGCTGCCCTGGCTGTCGGTTGCCGACAACATCGCCTTCGGGCTCGATGACGTGACCGCCGCCGAGAAGAAGGCGCGCGTTGCGCATGCGCTCGACAAGATCGGCTTGATTGAACACGCCGACCGCTGGCCGCGCGACCTGTCGGGCGGCCAGCAGCAGCGTGTTTCGATTGCCCGCGCCTTCGTGACCAACCCGAAGGTGCTGCTCCTCGATGAGCCATTCTCGGCGCTCGATGCCTTCACCCGCGCGAGCCTGCACGAGCATCTGCTTGGATTGTGGGAGGAGACGCGCCCGACCGTTGTGCTCGTGACCCACGACGTGCAGGAAGCGGTGACGCTCGCCGACCGGGCCGTCGTGATGCAGCCGAAGCCCGGCCGGATCTTCGACGAATTGCCGCTGACGCTCTCGCGACCGCGTGACAAGACGGGCCTTCCCTTCGAGACCTCGGTGCGCCGCATCTTGACGGCCCTGGACCATTCCCTCAAAGCACCGCAATTGCAGCCGCAGCGTGAACGCGACCGCCAGGCCGCTGCGTTGTGGTGGTAGGAACGAAAAGGACTTCATCATGGATGCGACCGCCCTTCGCGCCCTCCAGGCGCCACTGAAGGATCAATACCGCAACGATCCCGACAAGGCCGTGATCACCTTGAAGGCGCAGGGTACGCTCGACGACCAGCACATCGCCTGCAAGGTCGAGACCGGCCGCGCGCTCGCCGTTGCGGGCCTTCACCCGGCCACCGGCGGCTCCGGCGCGGAACTGTGCTCGGGCGACATGCTCCTCGAAGCGCTCGTCGCCTGCGCGGGCGTGACGCTGAAAGCAGTGGCGACCGCCCTTGAGATCGACCTGCGCCATGGTGCCGTGAAAGCCGAAGGCGACCTCGACTTCCGCGGCACGCTCGGCGTCGACAAGACGGCCCCGGTCGGCTTCAGGAACATCCGCCTCTCGTTCGAGATCGACACGGATGCGCCGCAGGAGAAGATCGACCAGCTGCTCAAGCTCACCGAGCGCTACTGCGTCGTGTTCCAGACCCTCAACAACAAGCCCGAATTGAGCGCCACGCTGACGCGCAAGTAAGGCTGCCGTTTCAGAGTACACTCGTCTTGAGAGGTTCTTCGTAAATCTCTCACCTCATCCTGAGGAGGCGCGTAGCGCCGTCTCGAAGGAGGATCCAGTGCATTCTGGAATATCCTTCGAGACGCAGCCTGCGGCTGCTCCTCAGGATGAGGACGGAGGTGGCTTTTCCGCTTTGGAAGGTTAAGGCAGGAGAAGCAGAGTGCCGTTAATTCCCAGCCACCAGGGTTCGCGGCGCGCCGCTGATCGCCACGGCGGTGCCGCCGCGGATTTCCTGCACGGTCAATCCGCGCTCGTTGGTGCCATTGGGATTGAAGCGGAACACGCCGTCGGCGCCGGCGAAACCGGCCGGGCTCGTCAGCATGGCATCGGTAAAGGCCTGCGCACCCTGCATCCGCGCGAGTGCGGCAGCGAGCGTCACGGCATCGTAGGACAGGGTCGCCAGCCGGATCGGATCGGCATTGAAGCGCGCACGGTAGCGCTCGGCGAAGGCCGCGAAGCCGCGCTTGTCGGGGGCTGCATACCAGCCTCCCTGCAGGATCGGGAGCGCCGCCACGCGCGGCTCGTCCCACAGGCCCGTGCCGAGCGGCTTGACGCGCTGCGGATCGAAGCCCGCCATCTGCAGCGCCTGGGCGATAGCCGGAAGACCATCGCCATTCTCCGAAATGAACAATGCGTCGGCCTGCGGCGAAGGCCCGCCGATGACGGGCGCCATGCGCTGCACGGCGTCCTGAGGCCGGCCCGGCGGATAATAGTCGAGCGCAGCGATGCGGACGCCTTGCCGGGCCGCCGCCTGCTGCAGCCGCGTCGCGGCCACGCGTCCATACTGCGTTTCCGGGATCAAGGCCGCAATCGAGCGGCGTCCCTGGCTGGCCGCGAACGACACGATGCGGTCCACCTCCTCCTGCACCATGAAGCTGAGGAGATAGACGCCCTGGCTGGCGACGCTGGCATCCGTCGAGAAGCCGATGACGGTCTTTCCTCGCTGGCGGGCCGTCTGTCCGGCGGCTTGCACGGAGCCTGCATAGAGCGGCCCGATGATGAGCTCTGCTCCCTCGGCCAAAGCCTGCTGCGTCGCCGACTGGGCGCCTTCCGGCGTGCCGGCATCGTCCTTCACCAGGAGAGTGAGGGTGGAGCCCTGGAATTCGTCGAGGGCCAGTTCCGCGGCGTTGCGCATGCTCTGCGCCACCACGGACCCTTGGCCCGCTTCCGTCATGGGCAGGATCAACGCGACCCTGACGGGACCATTGCCGATGGTGGTCCCCTCCAACCTCGGCGCAGGCGAAGCGCTCGACGCGGGGACACCGGTCGACGAGAGGTCGGCCGCGTAAACCGGTTCGGCTGGCGCGGCGGCGACAGGCCGAGCCGGCTTGCGCGACGAGGTACGGCTGCCGGAGCCGACGCATCCGGACAGCGCCAGCGATGCGGACAAAACCATAACCCAGGCGGCACGCCCGGACAGGACGGCTGCTCGTTCGATGAAGCGCGCCATCTCCACCCCCTTTGGAAACAGCTCAAGCAAGAGGCCAAGCGTGGCAGAAAAAGGTAAACATTGTTTCCAATGCCGGTTGACGGATTGAGAACCCCGCTTTCGCGACGACGCCCCTTCATGCGACAGTGACGACGATGAGCCAGAGAATCGACAACAGAACCAAGCGGCGCGAACCGAACGAACGGGTTGCCACCTTCACCGCCTTCGGCCTCGCCGCTGAGGCCAAGCCCCTGTCGCCGGGGCTCTACGTGGTCGCGACCCCCATCGGCAATCTGCAGGACGTGTCCTTCCGCGCGCTGAACGTGCTCGCGGCCGCGGACGCGATCCTCGCCGAGGATACGCGGGTGACGAAGACGCTGCTCGCCCATTACGGCATCACCACGCCGCTGGTGGCCTATCACGAGCATTCCAACGACGCCGTGCGCGAGCGCATGGTCCACCGCATCCGGCAAGGCCAGGCCCTGGCGCTGGTGTCGGATGCGGGCACGCCCCTGGTGTCGGACCCGGGCTACAAGCTCGTTCAGGCGGCCATCGAGGAAGGGCTGCCGGTCACGCCGATTCCCGGCCCCTCCGCCGTGCTCACCGCCCTCGTCGCCTCGGGCCTTCCGACGGATCGTTTCTTCTTCGAAGGTTTCCTGCCGCCCAAGAGCGCCGCGCGCCGCGCAAGGCTTGCCGAGATCGGCGCGATCCCCGGCACGCTGATGCTCTTCGAAGGCCCGCACCGCCTGCCCGAAATGCTCGCCGACGCGGCGGAGGTGCTCGGCGAGCGTCAGGCCGTGGTGGCACGCGAGCTGACCAAGATGTTCGAAACGATCCGGCGCGGCACCCTGCCGGACCTCGCCCGGCAATTCGCTGAGGAAGGTCCGCCCAAGGGCGAGATCGTGGTGCTGATCGGCGAGGCGACGAAGGAGATGCATGCGGCGGAAGCCGATGCGGCGCTCGACGGCAAGCTCGAAGCGGCACTCAAGAACCACTCGATCAAGGATGCCGCGGCGCTCGTCGCGGCGGAACTCGATCTGCCCAAGCGCGAGGTCTATGCCCGCGCCCTGACGCTCGCCAAGAAGGACGCATGACGGGCGCACTCGAACGGCGCCGCGCCACATTCCTGCGCGGCCACCGCGCCGAGTGGATCGCGCTGCTGTTTCTCATCATGAAAGGCTACCGCCCGCTCGCCCGCCGCTATGCGGCCTCGGGCGGCGAGATCGACCTGATCGTGATGCGCGGCGATACCATCGCGTTCGTCGAGGTGAAGGCGCGCGGGCACATGGACGACGCCCTCTCGGCCATCACGGCCCGCAAGCGCCAGCGCTTCTCCCGCACGGTCCGCACGTGGCTCTCGCGCAACGACTGGGCTCAGGGCAAGACATGGCGCGCCGATGCGGTGTTCATCGCGCCGAAACGTTGGCCCCAGCACATCGTGTCGGCGTTCGAGCTGGAGATGAGGTGAGAACACACGATCATCTTCGAGTGACTTTAACTTGTCCTCGTTGCGGATCGTAATCATCAGAGAGCCGCCGATGCTCGATGAGGACGAGGAGCCATGCGCCGTATCCTGGCGCGATTCCAGCGTCAGGTTGCCGCCGACCTGCGCGTCGATGACCGCGCCCTTGCCCCCCGCTCCGGTGAGCGCGGCGCCGATCCTGCGTCGGGTCAATAAGTCCCTGGAACCCGATCTGGATGATACCAGGCAGTCTATCGTCGCAGCCAGGCCCTGATGCTTGCGGAGCCCCCATGGCGGATTGGTTTCCTTGTGCTAGTTACCGAGCGTATCAGCACCGGCATGGCGGGCCCATCATCCGATAGCGAAGGGGCCGGTCCTGTCCATGAAGGCCAACTCTGATCGGACGCGGAATGATCTCGTTCTTCACACCCTACCGCCATGACTTTGTCCGCATCGCGGCCTGCGTTCCGCGCATCGAGGTCGCGGATCCGGCCTTCAATGTCGACCGGACCCTTGAGTTGCTGCGTCGGGGACATCAGGAGCGAATCGCCCTGATGGTGTTCCCTGAACTCGGCCTCTCGGCCTATGCCATCGACGATCTCCTGCATCAGGATGCCCTCCTGGAAGCCGTCGAACGGGGGCTCGCCCACCTGGCCGAGGAAAGCGCCGATCTTTTCCCGGCCTTCGTGGTCGGAGCCCCTCTCCGCCTGGACGGCCGCCTCTACAACGCCGCCGTCGTCATCCATGCCGGGCGCATCCTGGGGGTGGTGCCAAAGGCCTACCTGCCGAACTACCGCGAGTTCTACGAGCGCCGGCACTTCGCCCCGGGAGCAGGCATTCGGGGACAGACGATCGCCGTTGCCGGCCTGCGGGTTCCCTTCGGTATCGATCTGCTGTTCCGGTCGGCAGGCAGTTGCGCCTTCACGTTCCATGTGGAGGTGTGCGAGGACATGTGGGTTCCGCAGCCGCCCAGCACCACGGCCGCCCTGGCGGGCGCCGAGATTCTTCTCAACCTCTCGGCCAGCAACATCACCATCGGGAAAGCCGAGGATCGGCGCCTCCTGTGCGGCTCCCAGTCCATGCGCTGCGTCGCCGCCTATGCCTATTCGGCGGCGGGTCCGGGCGAATCGACCACGGATCTCGCCTGGGACGGCCACGGCGGCATCTTCGAGGACGGTGTGCGGCTTGCCGAGACCGAGCGTTTTTCCCCGGCTTCCACCATGGCCGTGGCCGATGTCGATCTCGGGCGCCTGCGTCAGGAACGCATGCGGCGGGTCACTTTCCGCGATTGCGCCGACGCGTTGGAGGTGGTTCCTGGCGATTTCCGCATCGTTCCCCTTCACATAGATACGCCGGAGGAGGCGCTGCCGCTGCGCCGGCCTGTCGAGCGGTTTCCCTATGTTCCCGCGGATCCCGCGAAGCTCGCCGAGAACTGCTACGAGGCCTACAACATCCAGGTCCAGGGGCTTGCGAAGCGTCTGCAGGCAACCCGAACCGAAAAAGTGGTCATCGGCGTATCGGGCGGCCTCGATTCCACACAGGCCCTCCTCGTCTGCTGCCGCGCCATGGACAAGCTGGGCCTTCCTCGTGAGAACATCCTCGCCTACACGCTGCCCGGTTTCGCCACGAGCGAAGGCACGAAGGGCAATGCCTGGGCCCTCATGCAAGCCCTTGGCGTCAGCGCATCGGAGATCGACATCCGCCCGGCGGCGCGGCAGATGCTGAAGGATCTCGAACACCCCTTTGCCGACGGTGAACCGACCTACGACGTGACCTTCGAAAACGTTCAGGCGGGCTTGCGGACCGATTACCTGTTCCGGCTCGCCAACCACCACCGCGGGATCGTCGTAGGCACCGGCGATCTCTCCGAGCTGGGGCTCGGCTGGTGCACCTACGGTGTCGGCGACCAGATGTCCCATTACAATGTCAACGCGTCGGTCGCGAAGACCCT
This sequence comes from Microvirga sp. 2MCAF35, assembly GCF_052115545.1. NCBI lineage: Bacteria > Pseudomonadati > Pseudomonadota > Alphaproteobacteria > Hyphomicrobiales > Methylobacteriaceae > Microvirga > Microvirga sp. 2MCAF35. Next base: position 37,018 of record NZ_JBFRGW010000028.1, on the reverse strand, counting down.
GATCCAGCACCTGATCCGCTTCGTCGCGGCCTCCGGCGACGTGAATGATGAAACGGCCGAAATCCTGCACGCCATTCTGGCCACCGAAATTTCTCCCGAACTGGTGCCACAGGACGCCTCTGGCCAGATCCAGTCGACGGAGGCTATGATCGGTCCCTACGCGCTGCAGGACTTCAATCTCTATTACCTGACGCGTTACGGCTTCCGGCCTTCCAAGATCGCTTATCTCTCCTGGCATGCCTGGAGTGATGTCGACACCGGCACGTGGCCGCCCAACATCCCGGACGCCTCGCAAAGGGCTTACGAACTCGGCGAGATCAAGAAATGGCTGCGGGTCTTCCTCGGCCGGTTCTTCACCAGCCAGTTCAAGCGCACGGCCATGCCGAACGGACCGAAGATATCGTCCGGCGGATCGCTGTCGCCGCGCGGCGACTGGCGCGCGCCATCCGACGCGGGACAGGGCGTCTGGCTCACCGAACTGGAGAGCGGCGTCCCCGATGTCGATCCCTCGTGAGCTCCCGTCGCATCAGGTTTTGCGAGGGTTGCGAATAGTCAAAGCCGAAGGGTGCTTCACGGCGCATCTTAGAGGTCTCTCAACCTGACGCTCAGGGAGGGCTCAAAGATGCGCCGATCACTATCCGGAGCTATCTTACTGATCGATGCGCTATCGGCGGCCGGTTCAAGGCTTCGGCAGGGGAGCCGTCCATGATCCGCGGATCCGTCATCCTTTTCCTGATGGTGCCGGTTGGGCTGCATGCACAGGAACAAGGCGATCCGGCTGCAGGGCTCCGCGTAGCTCGCGAAACCTGTGCAGCCTGCCACGCCGTCGAAGCCGGACAGACTCGATCTCCTCACGCACAGGCGCCGACATTCACTCAAATCGCGCGCGTTCCAGGCATGACCACGACCGCGTTGACGGTCGCCATGAGGACTTCGCATGAGACGATGCCGAACATCATGCTGGAGCCCAAGGAACTCCAGGATGTCACAGCCTACATTACAAGTCTGTATCAACATCCATGACGGAAGGGCGGCATGGACAACCTAATGATGACATCCGGCAAATTGACAAATGGCAAGGCCAGCGGCTCCGCGATCAGATAGGTGAATATGGAGTGGTGTTGGGAAGATGGAATCCATGCCCAAATACTTCTTCAATATCGTCCTGGACGGTCAGTCGACAGTGGACGGACTCGGACAGGTCTTCCCGGATGAAAGTGCCGCGCGAGCGCATGCCGGCCATATTACCCTGCTTCTTGCGGACCGTTGCCGCGATCCGATGAACAGCTTTGTCGCCGTGAGCGGGATGGATGGCTGCCTGGTCTTCAAGGTCACGTTTCGGCCTTCCGAACCAGAGACATGAGCATCGAAACGATGATGCCAATGAGCGTCGTTAGAAGACCACGCAGGGAGCGCCACCCAAAGGAATGAACGCAATCTTGCGGCCTCTGTCCCACAACTCAACCGCATTGCCGTCGGCGTACTCCTTGGCCTTGCTGATCGCCTCCTCGTCGTTTTGGCAGATCAGTGGATGTGCGATCAGAATTCCGCCATTGGGATCGATCACATAGGCTCGGTAAACCGGACGGCTGGTGAGCGAAGCGTCCATGGCAACCCTCGACCACCGACCTACGGTGGAGGTCAACGCTCACGCTTTTAACCCATGTTAATGAAAGGTGACAGGCGCCAAATTGTCTCTGGCGCATCATGCGGATAACGTGGACAGGTTTTCCGAACAAAACGGTGCGCCAGCCAAGAGAAGTGAGCATCGAAAGCAGCACGGACAGAACGACCGCGGGCAGGAGCCCGAAGTTCATGATGATTGAGGCAACCACGAAGACTTCGCCGCCTGAGCAGAAATCGGCTATGGGCTCGGAACGGTAATCGAGACGGCAATGCCGACAATCAGAGGTTTGCCGACGAAGCGTCTGGAGTGAGGCTGGGCCGGAAGCGTAATGTCGACCTTGCCGCGACGGCTGTGCTGCGCCTGCGTGCTGGCTTCAGACCCCGACACTACGATCCGCCGATATGCCAATGCCTCATCATTGTCATTGAACGCGGATGCATCGGAAACGGGGATGACGGGCCCCGAGCATTTCAGTTGAAAAGCGTCGAGCAGATCAATGAAGCGGAACCGTGACCTCATCTCCTTCATCGGACGAAGTCAGGCTCGGAGCATGCCGCATGACGCCGTCCACCCGCATCTGGATCGCATTTCGGCTGAAAGCCAGCCCGGTCGCGAAATCTGCTGCCCCGACGAGAGCCGTCAGGACTAGGACGGCCCGTGCGCCTGCGCTGAGAAGGGAGATAGGACGAGCGACCTTCATGGCTGGCTCCCATCTTGGTTCATGGAACCATATAAGACTGCTTCTGTTACGCCCGAACCACACACCCGTGAAATCGTGTTCCGTTTTGTAACGCTTCGTAATAGCCCTATGGATTGTCAGGCTTGGTTCACCCTGCTGGTCCGATCATCACCCGGCCCGACCTATGATCCTGCGTCGAGAACCTCTCGGAGGGTTCGCGCCAGTTCCCGGGTGCTGTAGGGCTTCTTGAGCCAGCGCGCCTCAGTCGTTTGCCCGCGGAGCACCACATCCGGCTCAGCATAACCTGACGTGAACAGAATCCTGATTTCGGGTCGCCTGATCCGCACGGCCTCGGCCAAGTCCGTCCCAGTCATGCCACCGGGCATCACCATGTCGGTAAACAACAGGTCGATCTCCGGATGAAGGTCGAGCATTGCCAGCGCGGCAGGGCCATTGGCCGCATCCACCACCCGGTAGCCGAGATCCTGCAGACGGGCCGTCGTCATTCGCCGCACCCGGGGTTCGTCCTCGACCAGAAGCACGATCTCGCCCTGCCCATGCAAGGCTTCCACGGGGGTCACGGGCGCGGATTCCTCCACGGCCTCGTCCGGGATCGCCGCACGTGGCAGGTACATCCTGATCGTCGTCCCATGACCGGGCTCGCTGTAGATCGCCACATGGCCGCCCGACTGCTTGACGAAACCGTAGACCATCGACAGGCCAAGCCCGCTTCCAGCCCCCACTTCCTTCGTGGTGAAGAACGGTTCGAATGCGCGCTCCTGTATCTCCGTGGGCATACCAATGCCGGTATCGGTAACGGCTACCAGCACATAGCGGCCGGCTCGGACTTCCGGATGCATCCGGGCATAGTCCGGCTCGAGTTCCGCATTCTCGGCCATGATCGTCAGCCGACCACCGGCAGGCATGGCGTCGCGGGCGTTGAGCGCCAGGTTCAAGATCGCGTTCTGCAGCTGGCTCGGATCGACCAGGACCTGCCAGAGGTCGTTGTCCGAACGGCTCCTCACCTGGATAGTCTCGCCCAGGGTACGCCGCAACAGGGGTGTCATCTCGCCCAGGAGATCTCCGACATCGGTCAGCTTGGGCTGCAGCGGCTGTCGGCGTCCGAAAGCGAGCAGGCGCTCGGTCAGCTGGGCGCCATGCTCGGCCGTCTCTCGGGCCTCTCGCACCAATTCCAGTTCACGGTCGTCCGTCAGCCGCATCTCGAGCATTTCGAGATTGCCGAGAATGACGGTGAGCAGATTGTTGAAGTCGTGCGCGACACCGCCGGTCAGTTGGCCGACAGCCTCCATCCTCTGGGCCTGACGCAGTTCCTGCTCGACTTTCTGGGTTGCGGTGAGATCGCGGACGAAGCCGGTAAACATGTGCTGCCCACCCACCTTCACCTCGCCCACGGCGAGTTCCATCGGAAACACGCTGCCGTCCTTGCGCTGACCGCTGACAACGCGCCCGATGCCGATGATGCGCTTCTCGCCCGTCCGCAGATAGCGCTCCAGGTAGCTGTCATGCGCCTCCCGGTATGGCGATGGCATCAGCATGCTGATGTTTCGCCCGATCACCTCGTCAGGCAGGTACCCGAACAGGGCTGCTGCCGAGCGGCTGAAGGACTCGACGGCTCCCTTTTCGCTGATCGTGATCAGGGCCTCCGGCACTGTTTCCAGAATGGAATGAAGCCGCGCCTCGCGTTCCTGCAGAACGGCCTCTGAATGCTTGCGGGCGGTAATGTCGACGGCGGCGGCAATTGCTCCAACCACGGCGCCCGAGCGGTCCCGCAGCGGCGAGGCATTGTACAGCAGGTCCACACGCCGGTCGTCCTCGAACCGGCACTCCCACTCCTCGTTGCGGACTTCTCCACCTCGGATCGCCCGCCGGAGAGGCGCCTGATCCAACGTGACCTCCGCACCGTTCCGAAAGATGCGGCGACGGGACAATGGTCTCGACTCTCGATCCGACAGGCCAAAGACGAGGGGGAGGTCGAGCAGCTCGGAGGCGAGCCGATTGGCCCTCACCTCGCGCAGGTCGGGATCGTAGGTGAACCAGACCGCCACCGGGGCAGTCTCGATCAGGGCCTCCCACTCCGTCGTCCGCGCCTGCAGGGCCGCCTCGGAAGCCTTGCGTTCCGTCAGGTCGAGCACGAATACCGCGAAGGTATGGCCATTGTTGACCGAAGCCAGTTTCAGGAGAACCGGGATGCGCTTGCCGTCACGAAGATATTCCTTCTCGTACAGGGATGAGACGCCATGAGCCCGGGCCTCGGCGATGGCGCGCTCGTCGGCGGCCAGCCATTCGGGCGGCGTGATCTCGTCCCAGCGCACGCGGCCTGCGCGGAGATCCGCCAGCGAACGGCCGATCAGACCGAGATAGGCCTTGTTGGCCTCTAGCACCCGGCCGTCGGCATCCGACAGGATCGCCCCGATGGGGATCGCCTCGAGCACGGTGCGCAGCCGGGCCTCGCTCGCCCGCTGCACCTCTTCGGCCTGCTTGCGCTCGCTGATATCCTCGACAATGGAAATTCGGTAGGGACGCTCGGGATCGGCCGCCGCCAAGGATGAGCTCACGCGAACCCAGGCGATCGTGCCGTTCTTGCACAGGTAGCGTTTCTCGATCCGATAACTGGGGATCTTGCGCGCCATGAGTTGGGCCACGAGTGCCGACACCTGCTGCCGATCCTCGGGATGTACGATCTCCTCGAAGCGGCGCCCGATCAGCTCGTCCCTGGCATAGCCGAGCAGGGCGCAGACGGCGGCGTTCACGTCGAGCAGGCGACCATTGCTGTCCACCAGTTCGATCCCGACCACCGCTTGGTCGAACACCAGTTGGAAGAGCGAATGATCAGGGCCATCGACCAGATCGTTCGGTGCTCCCGCAGAACCCGATGGATCCTTTTCTTTGACACCATGGCCCATGCAATCCGATCCCTGTCCCGAGCTCCTCGGACCAAATGCGAAACTGCCGTCAGGCCGGACAATCGCCGGCAACTTCACGTCACCCGGGATGTGATTGCTCGATCACCCTCTCCGGGCTGGACTCCAGACTAGAGCATCGTTCGGAAAAGTGGACTTGCGCTTTTGGGACCGGCCCGATGCTCACCCATCGATCACCTCCTGGACAATCAGTGCGGCCACTTGGCCGGCGTCCAGGACGCAGTCTGCGGCTCCGCATCGTCGAACTCGCCGGCGAGGTGCTGCAGATCCGCCATCCGAAGCAGGGTGATCCTGTGGCGCCCATCCAGGGCGAGCAATCCATCGCGCTTGAGTTTCGACAGGATACGGCAGACGGTCTCGATGGTCAGGCCAAGATAATCGGCGATGTCCTGGCGCGTCATCGGCAGCTCGATCGTCACCGGACGCCTCCGGTCGGCTCCTGTCCGGTATGCCGCGGACACCAGGAAATGGGCCGTTCTCTCCTCGGCCCCCAATTGCCCCAGCACGATGATATGCTGTCGGGCATCGCGGATCTCCTCGAAGACCTTCGCCAGGAACAGCGATTGCAATGGCCTGGCCTCCTCGCCCATCGCCCGCAGGCGGGCACGGCTCAGTCGCCGCAGCCGCACAGGCGTAACGGCCTCTGCCGTGTAGCAATGAGTTTCCTCGCAGGAGAGCCCGAGCGTCTCGCCGGCGAACTTGAAACCCACGATCGCCCGTCGCCCGTCGGGCAGAATACGGCACAGGCGCATGCAGCCCTCGACGATCTGGACGATGTCGGACGCCGGATCGCCCTCCCAGAACACTCCTTCCCCAGCGGCGAATTTGTCCGCTGGCTGGCCGGCGAACAGATGCTCCAAGGTCAAATTCTCGGCTGGCATGCCGAACGTCGGGAGGGTTGCGCTTCCAGCTGAAGGAAGGAGATGGGAGGAGTACATGGGATGCTCCGAACACGATCCTGACTGTCGTGACTAAAGCAGTCGAATGTCACACCGGTGCCGTTGTCCTGTGCGATTGTGTGCCGGCCTGTAACGGTTCGTAACAGCATCGCGCCTAGAGAACGGCCCACAACTCGACCGTGGCAATTCAGGAGTATTTCCAGACCTCGGGTTCACGCGATAACGTAACAGGACCAATGTCAGGAGAGACCGAACTCATGGACCTTGGCCGGTGATGACAGAGGCACCGCATATCCTCATCGTCGATGACGATGCCAAAATCCGTCAGATGCTCACCCGCTATCTGACCGGTGAAGGCTTTCAGGTCAGCGCTGCCGCCAACGGCGAGGCCATGCGGGGATGCCTGAACCGTACGCAGATCGATCTGGTGCTTCTGGATCTGGTCCTGCCCGGCGAGGACGGCTTTCAGCTCGCCCGCGATTTGCGGGCACGGCCGGGCGTGGCCAAGACCGGCATCATCATGCTGACAGGTCGGTCCGACATGGTCGACATGGTGGTGGGCCTCGAGGTGGGAGCCGACGATTACATCGCCAAGCCGTTTCAACTGCGCGAGGTCCTGGCCCGGATCAGGAGCGTCCTTCGACGCACCCAACCAGACGTGTCAGTGCAACCGGGCGTCATGGCTCCGCTGGATGCCGGCGAGGTTATCCGGTTCGACGGATGGCGGCTCGATCTGGGACGGCGGGAGCTGAAGGCGCCGGACGGATCCGAGATCGCACTGACCACCGGGGAATTCGAGCTGCTGATGACCTTGGCCCGCCACCCTGGCCGGGTGCTCAACCGCGACCAGCTGATGGACTTGACGCGCGGCCGGCAATGGGAGGCCATCGACCGCTCGATCGACGCCCAGGTGGCGCGCCTGCGGCGCAAGATCGAGCCCGATCCGAAGCATCCCATGCTGGTGAAATCGGTGCGTGGCGTGGGATACGTGTTCACGGGACACGTGCAGTAGAGCGGCTTTGACGCGATGGCTCCCGGACCAATATCCGCGTGTCTGCCAAATGGCTAAGCACCGTCCATGCGGATGATGCGCTCGATGCCATGGAAGACCGTCATGGTGTCGCGGCGGGCGATCCCGATGAGGGTGATGTCGAGATGTCGTGCCCGTTCCAAGGCGAGCGAGGTCGGCGCCGAGATCGAAACGAGAGTCCTCGCTCCGAAGGCGGCAACCTTCTCCACCAGTTCGAAGGAACAGCGGCTCGTGACGACGACGAAACCGCTGTCCGGTGGCGTACCCGCCCGGCATGCTGCGCCGATGAGCTTGTCGAGAGCATTGTGACGGCCGACATCCTCGCGGACGAAGCGGATCGTTCCATCGCGATCGGCCCAGGCGGCCGCATGCACCGCGCGGGTCCGCTCGTTGAGATCCTGCCGGCGATCAAGACCGAGGAGAGCCGAATGGATGGCTGACACCGCGACGACCGGCGCATCGCCTTCGGGCGCTCGGGCCTGAGGCAGGGACTTGAGATCGTCGATGCCGCACAATCCGCAACCCGTTCGCCCCGACAGGGCGCGTTTGCGCGCCAGATGCTCGTGCAGCCTGTCGGGAACCAGATCGATGGCGAGCCGAAGGCCGCGCTCATCCTGCTCCACGCGACTGCCGCGAATGTCCTGCGGATGTGTGATGATGCCCTCGGTCAGGCTGAAGCCCAACGCGAAATCCTCCAGGTCGGACGGCGTCGTCATCATGACGGCGAAGGGTATTCCGCCATAGACGAGATTGACCGGCACCTCCGACGGGATCGCCCGCGTTCCGCAAGACACCCCAGTGCCCTCGAAGGGGATGACTGTGATCGGCGCCTCCAGAGCCGTGGGAAGTGCAGAATCCTCATGGTCCCTGCCGATGGCACTCTCCTGCTTGGCATCTTCAACCGGCGTCATCGGCTCCCCTGCTTTCAAGCGCATTCATCGGCAGCCTCTCCATAGGGGCATTGCGCTTATCGAAACGCAAGATCCTCCTCCTGTCCCGAGGAGCTTGGCTTTCAGAGCAACGCCCCGAAGACCGGCGTGGTTGCCTTGCGGGCCCGAACCTGAAACCATGATTTGAAAATGGGAGGACGACGCTTATGGACACGCAAAACGTTCGGCTCAGCCATTTGTCCCATGGGGGCGGCTGCGGCTGCAAACTGGCGCCGTCCGTCCTCCAGCAACTCCTCTCCGAGCAGCCGGCAGCCGGGCCGTTCCGGCAGCTTCTCGTCGGCACGGAGACGGCGGATGATGCAGCCGTCTGGCAACTGGACGACGAGACCTGCATCATCGCGACCACGGACTTCTTCATGCCGATGGTGGATGATCCGTTTGATTTCGGGCGCATCGCGGCAACCAATGCCATTTCTGACGTCTACGCCATGGGTGGCCGCCCGATCATGGCTCTGGCGATCCTCGGAATGCCGCTGGGCAAGATTGCGCCTGCGACCGTCCGAGAGATTCTGCGGGGCGGTGCTGCGATCTGCGCCGAAGCCGGCATCCCGGTGGCAGGCGGGCACTCCATTGACTGCCCGGAGCCCGTCTATGGGCTTGCCGTGACCGGAACGGCCAAACCCGGCGAGATCCGCCGCAACAGCGGCGCGCAGGCCGGGGACGCGCTGATCCTGACGAAGGCGCTAGGCGTCGGCATCTATTCGGCAGCCTTCAAGAAGGATGCGCTTCCGCCGGACGCTTATGCGGAAATGATCAACTCGGTCACCCTGCTGAACAGGATCGGCGCCGAACTCGCCCGGGACCCCGACATCCATGCCATCACGGATGTCACCGGCTTCGGCATTCTCGGCCACGGCCTCGAAATGGCCCGTGGGTCCGGCCTGACCTTGAGCATCGACCATGCCCGCCTGCCCCTGCTGCAGGAGGCCGCTTCGCTTGCCCGGAAAGGCTATGTGACGGGAGCCTCGACCCGCAATTGGGACAGCTACGCGGACGGCATCCTGTTGCCCGAGAGTCTCGAGCCGTGGCAGAGGCAATTGCTCACGGATCCCCAGACCTCCGGAGGGCTCCTCGTCGCCTGCGCGCCGGAACGGGCAGAGCAGATTCTCAGGCTCATCGTCGAGGCCGGCTATCCATCGGCCCGTATTGTCGGCCATGCGGAAGCAGGATCTCCGCAGGTCAAAGTGATCTAGGGTCCGCCGGAACCCACCGTCCTCCGCCACGTTGCTCAGAGAGCTTAGCCAAGAGGAGCCGGATGCCATGCGTGCCCCCCTGATCCTTGTCGTTGCGGCTGTGGGCTTGTCGACACCGTGCTGGGCGCAGAGCGCAGCACAGAACCCCTGCCCGGAAGAGCCTGCGACCACGGCCGCCACGGCGCCCGATCCGAACAACCAAGCCTCCGGCACCTCACCGGGAACGGCCGGATCGTCCGGCTGGACCGGAGGACTCGGTGGCTCCTTCATCGGCACGACTCCGAAAGGTCCCACCCCGCAATCCCCGTCGGATCATCCCGCGACAGCGAGCGGCCTCGATCCGATGAAAAGCGCCTCTGCGGCTCCCGCCGGGCCGTCCCGCGGGTGCACGCCGTCTCGTTGACGCGACAAAGGCCGGCGACCGCTAATTCCGTCCTCGCGTCAGGCTGCTGGGAGATGTTGGCGGAAGAGAGTGGGAGTCGAACCCACCTAGGACCGGCTCGCGGCCCCACCCGGATTTGAAGTCCGGACGCCCCACCGGGGACGCCTCTCCTCCATGAGCATCATCGAACGGCGGAATCGCACGGAAGAGATCCAGCCGATGAGGATTGATGCGACGAAGATCGCCGCGGCGCAAGGTGACGCCGTGACGATCGAAGAATTCCAGGATCTGGATGGCGACCTTGCGCCCGTTCTGGGCACAGTCTCGGAACTGCGCGGCCGTGAACTGCCCGTCCGCTGCATGAAGAGCGAGTGCCTGGATTATGTCGACCATCTCTGCGATCGTGCTGCGCAGAAAGAAGTGGTCATGGGCGACTTCGTCGACGTGTCCGAGGCGGCTCAGAATCTTGCAGAGGCGTCGGATCTCGTTCTCCGGCACGCCCATCCCATCGGCGATATCCCGCACCCGGGGCGGCCGGAAGCGTTCCTCCCCTGCAAGGAGCGGCTGGATCGCCTCCCATATGCCCTCCTCCCGGCTGTCGAGACGCACCTCGTGACCCGGTAGACGTACCCATGAACCATCGACCTTGATCCGACCATCCGCGACGAGGGACTGCAGCGCAGCGCGGAAAGCCGGTGTCGGCAGGCGCAGCTCGCATTGAAGACGTAGTCGCTCGAAACCCATTCCCTGCAGATCCGGGTTCTCCCCGTGGAATGTGTCAAGAATGCCGACCAAGCCTGCCTCGAAGGCAAGCCAGCGTTCTCTTGCGAGCGCCAGAAGGGCAGTGCCTGCGGCAAGGCGCACGAAGCCGAGCCTGTCGGCCATGCCTGTCGCGGCGCCGAGGGGCAAGGCCCGGTCCCGGGCGAAGGCCACCAGATCGAAGAATCCGGGATGCACCGAAGCCAAGTCCTTCATGGCGATAGCTAGATCGTCCTGTGCCAGAGCCGAGAGATGCGCACGCCGCTCCTCGCCGCGCCTGTGACGGGCAGGCGCGCGTAGATCGATGAAGAACCCGCCTCCGATGGTCCGCTGGGCCGATGTGTCCCGGACCACGAAGCGGTCATGCACGGTAGCAGCAATCGGACGATCGAGGACGAGTTGAACGATGCTTTTCTCGCCCGGTTGTATGGGCTCATCCTGCAGAAGAACGATCCGTGCCCCAACCTCCATGGCCGCATGATGCAAGCGAACGGGAAACCACTGGCCGACAGGTTTCTTCTCGCTCGGAAGGAGCCGCAGGCTCGCATCGATCCGGTCGGTCGGCGCATGAAGTTCAGGTGCGAGCACCATGTCGCCACGGGCAATGCTGTCCTTCGATATGCCCTCGCCTGTGAGATTGAGGGCACAGCGCTGGCCGGCAATGCCGCGCTCCGCGGCCCGGTTCTGCGCATGGATCGAACGGACACGGGCCGTGCGTCCGGACGGGCTGACGATCACCTGATCGCCGATGGAAACCGAGCCGGAGAGAACGGTTCCCGTGACCACCGTGCCGGCACCTGAAAGGACGAAGCTGCGGTCGACCGAAAGGCGAAAGATTCCAGCCTCGTTCCGCTCTCTCCGTGCCGATGCCGCCCGCTGCAAATGCACTTTTAGCGTATCGATCCCTTCACCGGTGACAACGGACACGGGAATGATCGGGCACTCCGCCAAGACCGTGCCTGCCAGGGCATTTCTAATCTGCGCAGTGGCCTCCCCACGGCGCTCCTCGCCGGCAAGATCGACCTTGCTGAGCACGACGACGCCCTGCTCGATTCCCAGGATGTCGATGATCGCCAGATGTTCGAGGGTCTGCGGCTTCACCGCATCGTCCACTGCTACCACGAGCATGATGAAGTCGACGCCGCTGGCACCTGCCACCATGGTGTGGACGAAGCGCTCATGCCCGGGCACGTCGACAAAGCCGATCACGTCACCGGTGCTCTGAGGCCAATAGGCGAAGCCGAGATCGATGGTGATGCCGCGCGCCTTCTCCTCCTTCAGGCGATCCGCGTCGACACCCGTCAGCGCTTTGACGAGCGCCGTTTTGCCATGATCGATGTGGCCTGCCGTGCCGACGATCATGAAGAGGCCTCGAAGCGCAGTGACGTGATATTTTCCCGAAATAGGCCTTCGTCTTCCAGGCACCTGAGATCGAAGACGAGTGCACCCTCGGCAACGCGGCCGATGACGGGCCATGGCAGGCGTCTGAACGCCGCACTCAAAGCTTCGACCGCTCGCCCTCCACCTTTCGGCCGCATGACCAGCCCGAAACTCGGGATCGTGTCGAGGGGAAGCGCGCCAGAACCGATCTGACTTGAGCATGACGCCGCTTCGACGACAGCGCTGCCTTCCAGAATTGCGGCCAGAACGGGCGCAAGACGAATGGCCTGCTTCCGCACGTCTTCCATGCTCCGCGCGAGGAAGCGCATGGTGGGAAGTCTCTGCGCGAGTCGGTCGGGATCGCGATAGAGCCGCAAGGTCGCCTCGCAGGCTGCGAGACGCATCTTGTCCACCCGCAGCGCACGCTTCATGGGGTTACGGTTGATGGCCGCGATGAGATCCTTCCGGCCGACGATGAAACCAGCCTGCGGTCCGCCAAGGAGCTTGTCGCCGGAGAACGTGATGAGATCGGCTCCCTCGTCCACCGCCTCACGGACGGTCGGCTCCTTTCTGAGGCCGAACCGGGACAGATCGGCGAGAGTTCCTGAGCCGAGATCGTTGACGAAGGGCACATTGTGCTGTCGTGCGAGCGTCGCGAGGTCGCGGGCGCCGACCTCTGCGGTGAAGCCTTCTATGCGATAGTTCGAGGTGTGCACCTTCAGGATCAGACCGGTCTCAGGGCTCATCGCATCTGCGTAATCGCGCGGATGGGTCCGGTTGGTCGTACCGACCTCGCGCAGACGCGCTCCAGCTCGCGCCATGATCTCGGGCATGCGGAACGCACCGCCGATTTCGATCAGTTCGCCGCGGGAGACGACGGCCTCCCTGCCTTGCGCAAGGGTGTTGAGGGCAAGAAGCACCGCAGCCGCATTGTTGTTGACGAGGGTCGCGTCCTCCGCGCCCGTCAATTCGCAGATAAGCGCACGGACATGGTCGTCTCTCTCCCCTCTTTTGCCGGTCGCGAGATCGAACTCGAGGGAGACGGCATTTCGCATGGCGACCGTCGCGGCCTTGATGGCCTCTTCCGCCAGAACCGCACGTCCGAGATTGGTGTGGAGCACTGTTCCGGTCAGATTGAAGAGCGGCTTCAGCCGGGGCTCCGCCCGCGCTTCGAGATAGGCCAGGACGGAGGCAGAGATGGCCGCGTCGTCGAACACGGCTCCGGGCTTCATTTCATCCCGCAGAGCCGCAAGGGCCTCGCGAACAGCCCGGGTGGTTTCAGCGCGGCCGTACTTCCCGATGAGGATCGCGACATCCGGCTGGCGCAGCACGCGATCAACCGACGGGAGATGGCGTAGAGGGGAAAGTGCCGTTTCGGCCATTCCTAAAGCCCGAGCAGATAGGGATTGAAACTGCCGCGACGGTATTCACCGTCCTTCAAGAGAAGGTCGAGCCCAAGGCTCGCGATATCGTCTGCGACCGGATCGAGAGCCATGTCCTTCTGCTGGTACAGGATTTTGACATAGCCCCTGCAGGTGTCGCAGCACTCCGCCTTGATCGTCCCGGCCCCACCTTCGATCTCCTGGTAGCCGATCCCTTTTCCTGAGCCGCACAACACGCATTTCACGCGAACGACGTTCCAGAGCGTCCCGCACAGGGAGCAGGAGCAGTAGCGCGTCCCCTCCGCTTCCATCCATCCGACGACGAGGGACGATGTCGGCGCACCACCGCAACAGGGGCATGTGCCGTCGCTGATCCGCGTGAGCTTATCCTTGTCGAGCCTTGCCGCGAGACGGGTGAAATGCACCTGCAATCCCGCCGCCACATAAACGTGCTCGGCAATGGTCTCGGCTGGAATGGAATCCGAGAGGACATGGCGCACCATGTCGCGCGTCTCGTCCGGCGAGGCCGCCTTGACCCGCTCGAGAGCCGCCTGTGCCTCGGCCGGCTTGGCGAGCGAAACGACGGCATCGAACAGGCGGCGCAGGGTTTCGCTTACGGCATCGTCAATATCGGTCTGGTTGCGATCCAGCGGCGGCATGCCGAATTCGCGGGCGCGGTCGAGCGCATCCGGAGGCGGAAGCTCAGGCACGGGCAGACCATCCTGAATGGCGCTCTGGACGGCCGCGATGCCTGCGATGAAACGAAGGTAAGGCGCAAGCTCGCCCGTCTCCGCCAGAACATCGAGCCGCTCCTTTCGCGCCTCGAACAATCGTCGTGGATCGGGCAGCCTGACAAACGGAGGAGCGGGGACGCGGCCGATGGAGGCGGGATTGGGATCGACGGAACCTGGATGTGTCATGCTACCTCACGAACCGCACGGGTTACGTGTCATCATGTGACTACTCGGCAGGCGTAGCCGGCTTCTTCACTCTATGACGCTCGGCCAGTTCCTTCAACCAGAGCCGGTGGTGCTTCCAGGCCCAGCCTCCCGTGACCGAACCGCGCGTCATGGCCCGCAGCGTACCCCGCGCCCAGATCGCCGCATAGACGTGGGCGATCCAGATGCAGATCAGCGCGACGGCTGCGAGGGAGTGGATAAGCACCGCCACGCGCTTCTGTGGGATGGTGGTCCAATCGAAGAAATACTGATCCCAGATCGCGATCCCGGTCAGGATCAAGGCGATGATGAGGAGAGACATGACCCAGAAATTGAACTTCTGGATCGGATTGTACCGCCCGACCGGCGGCACCTTCTCCTCGTCGCCCTTGATCATGTCGCCGGCATGGGCGAGCCATTGCCGATCGGCCCTCTCCGGCAGGTTGGCGCGCCAGAATCGGATGAAGAGACCCGCGAAGCTGAAGAACAGGATGACGCCGATCCAGGGGTGGAGGGCGCGGGCGCTCTGTCCGCCCCCGAACAGGCCCGTCAGGAAGAACAGGGAAGGATGGAAGAAGGCAAGGCCGGACAGAGCAAGAAGAATGAGCGATACCGCCGTGATCCAGTGATTGGCCCGCGCGCCCAGGTTATACCGGTCGACGACGACCGGGTTGCCGGGATGGATCGCATCTTCCTTCTCGATGCTCGTCTGTGCCATCAGGTCTTCTCCCTCACGAGATCCTCGGCCTTCTCCTCATCCTCCCGCGTGACCCGGTTCGGGCTGACCAGCGCCGAATGAAGGACGCCCGCCGCCGCCGCGAGCCCCATGGCGGCGAAGCCGAGATACTTGGCCATGCCCTTCCAGGCATTCACGACGGGGCTGACCCTCGGATCTCTCGGCAGGCCCGCATAGATCTCCGGCTGGTCGTTGTGGTGCAAAACGTACATCACATGCGTCCCGCCGACACCCGGCGGATCGTACAGGCCGGCATTGTCGTAGCCTCGGGACTTGAGGTCCTCAATGCGGCTGTCGGCCAGCTTCTTCATGTCGTCCTTCGTGCCGAAGGTGATCGCATGGGTCGGGCAGGCCTTTGCGCAGGCAGGTCCCTGCCCCACGGCGACGCGGTCGGAACAGAGAGTGCACTTGTAGGCCGTATGGTCGACCTTCGAGATGCGCGGGATGTTGAACGGACATCCCTTGATGCAATAGCCGCAGCCGATGCAGTTCTCGTGCACGAAATCCACGATGCCGTTTGAATACTGCACGATGGCGCCGGGCGCGGGACAGGCCTTCAGGCAGCCCGGGTCCTCGCAATGCATGCAGCCGTCCTTGCGGATCAGCCATTCGAGATTGCCCGTCTGCGGATTATCCCATTCGGTGAACCGCATCAGGGTGAACATGTCGGGCGTTAGATCATGCGGGTTGTCGTAGACGCCCGTGTTGGTCTCGATGGCTGGATTGGTATCGTTCCACTCGATGCAGGCCGACTGGCACGCCTTGCAGCCGATGCATTTCGACACGTCGATGAGCTTCGCGACCGGCTCCAGTTGCCGCGCGGGCGGCGGGACCGTCGAGGCGGAGCGGCGAACGAGATCCCGCTCCGTCAGGTTTGCGTTGGTCGCGGCGACCGGCGGGTTGCTGGTTGCGGTGTGAGGACTTGGTTCCATTCCGCTTCTCCTCAGGCCGTCGCCGGGGCCGTCGTGGGCTCGATATTGACCAGGAACGCCTTGTATTCAGGCGTCTCGATGTTGGCGTCGCCCACGAAGGGCGTGAGGGAATTCGGTCCCCAGCCCTTCCGCGCCTGGCCCATGAAGCCCCAATGCAGCGGAATGCCCACCACATGGACGGGCTTGCCGTCGCAGATGAGAGGCTTGATCCGCTTCGTTACGAGGGCCTTCGCCTTCACCTCGCCGCGCTTGGACCAGACGCGCACCCATGAACCGGCCGCGATGCCCTTTTCCGCCGCGAGCTGCTCGGAGATTTCCACGAAGAATTCCGGCTGAAGCGCCGCGTTCACGCGATTGTGCTTCGTCCAATAGTGGAAATGCTCCGTCAGGCGATAGGAGGTCGCCGCATAGGGGAACTCCTCCGAGGTGGCGAACTGCGCCACGTCGCTCTGGAAGATCCGCGCAACAGGATTGCCCCGGATCTTCGGAGCGATCACGTTGGCGATCGGAGCCTCGAAGGGCTCGTAATGCACCGGGAACGGCCCTTCCCGCATGAGCCCCCGGGCGAAGAGACGCGACACGCCTTCCTGGTTCATGATGAAGGGGCCGACCTCGCCGGGCTTCGCAGTTGGCGCAATGTCGGGAACGTCGTAGCCCGACCATTTCGTTCCGTCCCAGGCGATCAGCTTGCGGGACGGATCCCACGGGTTGCCCTGCAGATCTGCCGAGGCGCGGTTGTAGAGGATGCGCCGGTTGAGCGGCCACGAGAACGACCAGTTGGGATAGGCGCCCGTGTCGTCCGGATCGGTGTTGTCCCGGCGCGCCATGTTGTTGCCGGCCTCGTTGAAGCAGCCGGAATAGATCCAGCAGGCGCAGGCGGTGGTGCCGTCATCGCGCATGACCGAGAAGTTGACGAGCTGCTTGCCCTTCTCAAGCACGACCTTGGTCGGGTCCGCTGGATCGGTGAGGGTCTCGACTGCGTAGCCGTTGAGCTCCTTGGCGAGTTCTTCCGGGGAAGGCTCGTCCGGATCCTGGTAGTTCCAGGTGAGGTTGAGGATCGGATCTGGGAAGGCCCCCCCCTCATTCTCATAGAGCGCCCGCAGCCGCCGATGGATCTGCGCCATGATCCACGTGTCGTGCTTCGCCTCGCCGGGAGGGCTGCCGCCCGCCCAGTGCCATTGCAGCCAACGGCCTGAATTGACGAGCGCGCCATCATCCTCCGCAAAGCAGGTGGATGGGAGCTGGAACACCTCCGTCTGAATCGACGCGGGGTTCACGTTGTTGTACTCGCCGTGGTTCTCCCAGAACCGAGACGTTTCCGTCTCCAGGGGATCCATGGTCACGAGCCATTTCAATCTTGACAGCGACTCCGTGATCTTCTGGCGGTTCGGGAAGGCCAGAAGCGGGTTGAAGCCCTGGCAGAAGTATCCGTTCACCTTCCCCTGGTGCATCATCTCGAAGGTGCGCAGCACGTCATAGGCCGGCACGTCGAGCTTGGGCAGGTACTGGTAAGCGAATTCGTTCTGCGCCGTCGCCGCCTCACCCCACATGACCTTCTGGAAACTGACGAAGAACTTCTTGTAGTTCTGCCAGTAGCTGGTCTGGTTCGGCCGCAGCGGCTTGAACGCCCGGCTCGACATGTAGGTTGTGAAATCGGTCTCCCGCTCCACCGGAATGTTCAGGTAGCCCGGCAGGAGGTTCGACATCAGGCCGATATCGGTCAGGCCCTGAATGTTCGAGTGCCCGCGCAGAGCATTCATGCCGCCGCCGCGCACGCCGATATTGCCAAGGATGAGCTGCAGCATCGCCATGGATCGGATATTCTGCGATCCCTTGGAATGCTGCGTCCAGCCGAGCGCATACATCGACGTCATGGTCTTGGTCGGCGACGAGCACTCGGAGATCATCTGCGCCACCTTCAAGAACTTGTCCTTGGGCGTTCCGCAGATGCGCTCGACCATGTCGGGCGTGTAGGTCGCCACATGGGTCTTGAGCAGGTTCCAGACGCAGCGTGGATTCTGCAGCGTGTCGTCCACCACGGCAAAGCCGTCCGGCCCGATCTCGTACTCCCAAGTCGAGCGGTCGTAATCGCGCTTGTTCTCGTCGTAGCCCGTGAACAGGCCATCGTTGTAGGTGAAGCCCTCCTTCACGATATAGGCCGCGTTGGTGAAGGCCTTTACGTATTCCCACTGAACCTTGTCGTTCTGGATGCAGTAATTGATCACGCCGAGCAGGAACGCGATGTCGGTCCCCTGCCGGATGGGTGCATAGAAATCGGACACCGAGGCCGAGCGCGTGTAACGCGGATCGACGACGATCAGCTTCGCGCCACGATTGGCCTTCGCTTCCGTGACCCATTTGAATCCGCACGGATGCGCTTCAGCGGCATTGCCGCCCATGATGACGACGAGATCCGTGTTCCGGATATCCGTCCAAGAATTGGTCATCGCGCCACGACCGAAAGTTGGGCCCAGACTGGACACCGTGGGGCCGTGTCAAACGCGTGCCTGATTATCGAATGCGACTATCCCTGTGCTGCGGACGACCTTGTAAGTCAGCCAAGCGGTTTCGTTCGTCGTCGCCGATGCAGCCAGGAAACCGACCGTCGTCCAACGATTGACCGGAACGCCGGCTGCGTTCGCGGCGATGAAATTCGCGTCACGGTCTTCCTTCAGCAGCTTGGCGATGCGGTCGAGCGCCTGATCCCATGAGACCCGCTCGAACCTGTCGGAACCCGGCTTGCGGACCATCGGGTATTTCAGCCGGGTCTCCGCCTTCACGAAGTCCTTGAGCGCCGCACCTTTCGGGCAGAGAGTGCCACGGTTGGTCGGGTGATCGGCGTCGCCTTCGATATGGACGATCTCGGCCGTCTCGCCTTTCCGAAGGTCCCCCTTCGAATACATGATGATGCCGCAGGCCACGGAGCAATACGGGCAGGTATTGCGCGTCTCCATCGTGTTCGTCAGCTTGAAGGGCCGGATGGCCGCGGCCTGCGCCGCCTCAAGATCCGCGAACCCGAAGGCTCCCATCGTGGTCCCGGCAACACCCACGCCTGCAGCCTTGAGGAAGCCGCGTCGTGAGAGTTCCATGTTCATGGTCACCCTCCCTGTGATTTCGCACTGCAACAACTTCTTCGCTTTAAAGTAGGTTAGTTTCGAACATTTCTAGTGTCAAACGATGCAAGCTCGAGCTGAGCCTTACGTGCGACGCGTACGGCTTGCTTATGAAACATCGGATTGAGATAGCCGTTGAGGTCGCAGCCGTTGCTTGCTCGTCGGAGAGTGCGTCGATGGACGCAGCCCCGAGTATCGGCGTCGGCGGAAAAACCGGATCCACTTTTCCGCACGATGCGCTAGAGAAGCTCACGCTACATCCGAACAGGGGTTAGGATACTCGAGAATGGGATCCAGGGGCTGGGCGGCCTTCCGCAATACGGATTTTCGATTGTTCTGCGCGGCCCGGTTTGCCATGGCGCTTGCCGTTCAGGTCCAAACCGTTGCCGTCGCATGGCTCGTCTACGACTTCAGCGGCTCTGCGCTGAACCTCGGCCTTGTCGGGCTCGCGTCGTTCCTGCCCACGATGGCCCTCGTGCTCGTCACCGGCCTTGTCGCAGACCGGTACAGCCGGCGATGGATCCTTCTTCTGGTCTTCTCGGCGATGACCCTGACCTCCCTCGGCCTGCTTGTGCAGGTGCACGCGGGCGTGCCGAGCCTCTGGCCGATTTACGGCCTTCTGGTGGCCTTCGGCGCCGCCCGGGCCTTCGGCAACCCTGCCGCTCAGGCGATCGTCCCGGCCCTGGTGCCAACGGGCGACTTGGCGAACGCGATCGCCTGGAACTCCTCCGTCATGCAGGTGGCCACCATCAGCGGCCCGGCGGTCGGAGGCATCCTCTACGCCGTTCATCCGACGGCACCATTCCTGGGATCGGCTGTCTGTTTCGGGCTGGCCGCCCTCCTCATTGCCGCCTTGCGCCTGCGGCCCGCCGAGGTCAAACGGGAGCCCGTGACCTGGTCGCGCCTCGTCGCAGGCCTCGTCTTCCTGCGGGCGAAGCCGCTTCTGCTCGGAGCGATCTCCCTGGACCTGTTCGCCGTCCTTCTCGGAGGTGCGACGGCCCTGATGCCGATCTTTGCCCGCGACGTGTTCCACGTCGGGCCATGGGGTCTCGGCCTCCTGCGTTCCATGCCGGCCGTCGGAGCCGTCACCATGGCGGTCGTTCTGGCCCACTCGTCCCTTCTCGGCCGCCGTGCCGGTCTGCGCATGCTGCAGGCTGTCGGTATTTTCGGACTAGCCACCATAGGCTTCGGATTATCGACAAGCTTTGGTCTGACACTCATGCTGCTCGCCATCCTCGGCGCAGCCGACATGGTCAGCGTTGTCGTCCGTCAGACCCTCGTTCAGGCGGAGACGCCGGACGAGTTGCGGGGACGCGTGGCAGCAGTGAACACGGTGTTCATCGGCGCCTCCAATGAACTCGGCGAGTTCGAGTCAGGGACGCTGGCATGGTTCGTCGGGGCTCCCGCAGCCGTCGTGATCGGTGGCCTCGGGACCTTGACGCTCGCGGTTCTATGGAGATTCTGGTTCCCCGACCTTGCTCATCGGGATCAGCTCGTCCGTAACGAAGTGACGAGAAGCGCCGAACCTCAAAAAGCATAGTGTTTCGGAGCCGATGGCCGATGAGAGTTCGCGCATGACGGCGCCCTCTCTCACGAACTTGCCGGCACGGCGCTCTTCGATGGCACAGGGACCTGCCCCGGTCGGCAAAGCGGGATATCGACGACGATGCGGCAGCGCCCATTGCTCTCGATCTCGACGCTCGTTCCGTACTCCGCCAGGATGTCTTCCACGATCCCGAGGCCGAGCCCACTCGAGTCCGGATCGGAACCACCCGGCATACCGCGCTCAGGTCGTCCCCCGCGAGCATCGCCGGAGAATCCTGGTCCGTCATCTTCGACGCTGATCCGAGCCTTGTCGCCCAACCTGCCGATGTGGACCACGACCCGGGTCTTCGCCCACTTTCGGGCATTGTCGAGCAGATTGCCCATGACCTCGCCGAAGTCATGAGGATCCATGTCGATGGCCAAGCCCGCAGGAATATCGGTGTCCCAGACCAACCGCTCGCCTCTGGGCATGTGCTGCATCAGTCTCAGGAGGCGAGCGACCGTCTCGTCCACTTGCGTATAGGCCCCGCAGCCCACCGATGCGCCGCTGGTGCGGGCCCGTGCGACCTCGCGCTCGACATGCGTGTAGATCAGTTGCAGCTGTTCCTGCATGCATCCTGCGGCATCATGCAGGCCCGCCTGCTCGAGCCGCCTCACTTCTCCTCGGAGGATCGTCAACGGTGTCTTCAGACCGTGCGCCAGCGCGCCGGCACGATCACGGGCTTTACGGACAAGGTCATCCTGCCGATCGAGGAGCTTGTTGATACTCTCGACGAGCGGCTCCACCTCATCGGGGAAACGTTGCGTCATGCGCCGGATCTGGCCGGTCTGAACGGCACTCAGCTCATGCCCTATGGCCCGCAATGGGCGCAGGCCCAGCGAGAGCTGAAGCCAGGCGAAGAGCACGAGCGCCGCGGCAATGGGGATGAGGACCCGTGTAACGTCCCATCCGAAGGCCTGACGCAGCTCGACCACCTGTCCGTGATCGAGAGCGACGGACAAGTTGACACGACGAGGCCCCTGTTCGCCATCGACCGTGACCTCCCGTTCGATCACGTAGAGTTCCGAGCCATCGGGTCCGCCCATCTCGAAGGCCCTGTCGCGATCAGCACCTTCACGCGGTCCGGCCAGGGGAAGCTCCTTGTCCCAGAGGGAACGTGACCGCATGATCGGGCGTCCGCCCTCAGAGACCTGCCAATAGGCTCCGCCATACGGTTGGTGATAGCGCGGGTCCGTCAGCTTCTGGCCAATCCCGGCTTCTCCCTCCGTGCCGAAGGCCGTGGCAAGCTCGGTCCAATGGATATTGAGATCCTGCTCCACGTAACGGAGCACCTGCCGCTCGAAGAACACGACGAGAGAGGCTCCCGCCACCGCAATCGTCACGACGATGGATGTGACGGCGACGACCAGCAGCCGCAGACGGATGGAATTGCATATCATGGCGCAGGTGTCTCCATGATGTAGCCGTGGCCGCGCCGGGTTCCGATCGTATCGGATCCGATCTTGCGCCGCAGACGGGCTACGAGAGCTTCGACTGCATTGCTTTCCGGCTCGTCCGAGCCGTAGACGTGCTCGACGAGTTCGCTCTGAGCGACGACACGATCCCGGTTGTGAGCCAGATATCGGAGCAGGCGAAACTCGAGGGGCGACAGCTCGATGGCTCTGCCGTTGAGCATGACCCGCAGCTGCCGCGTATCAATGCGCAGGGCACCGATCTCGATGAGCGGAGTGACATGACGCCCGACCCGCCGCAGCAGCGCGGCCAATCGGGCGAGCAGCTCCTCCATTTCAAAGGGCTTGGTCAGATAATCGTCGGCTCCGGCGTCGATGCCCTCGACCCTTTGCAGCCAGGAGCCCCGGGCCGTCAGTACGAGGATCGGAATGGTGCTGGCTTCGTCCCGCAGCCGCCGCACGACGGACAGACCGTCGAGCTTCGGCAATCCCAGGTCCAGGATGAGTGCATCGTAATCCTCGGTCGAAGCGCGAAACCAGCCCTCCTCCCCATCCCGTACGGCATCCACCACGTATCCGGTCCCGGCCAATGCATGCTGGACATCACGGGCGATGGCCGGCTCATCCTCGACGAGAAGAACCCTCATTAGCGCCTCCGGATCTGTAGGATCTGACTGTTGCGGGCATCGACGACGACCTCCTGATAACGCCGATCCCGGGTGAGAATGAGAAATTCATAGCGCCACTGGCCGCTCCAGGATTGCCGCAGGTCGACCTCCAGGACCTGCCCGGGAACAGCTCGCGAGACAGCCGGCAGCACCGCACTCAGGGCAAGCGCCCAGCCCTGGGAGACGGCCTCTCGGGCATTCTCGGAGGAGGTTCTGCCCCAGCCGCGCCGGGTAGGCTCGTCCTCGTCCCCGCCGCGCCCCCGGCCTCGTCCACGTCCCCCATCATCGCCGCCCCGGCCCCTGCCCTGGCCACCGTCATCGCCGCCTCGGCCGTTTCCGCCATCATCCCCGCCCCCTCGGCCGCTGTTGTCTCCACCGCCATGGCCGCCACCGCCATCGCCACCTCCTCCACCCCCACCTCCACCTCCACCATCTCCATCCTTGGCGAGGACCGTGGCGGGCCAGGAGCTCCCCAGGGTGGTGGAAGCCAGCGTGGCCGTGAGGAGAACTATAAACTGACGTCGGATCATGAAATCTTCCCAAGCGATCCAGCATAGCACGCCGAAACTGATATTTCGCTGACATGGTCCATCAGGTTCGCATGCCCGGTTCCGTTCAGATTGTCCTGGCATCGGCGCCGATCTTTCGCGCCGGATGAACGGAGGAAAGCAATGTTCAAGTCAATCAAGAGCGGACCGAGCGTGATGGTCCTGGGTGCAGTTCTGGCGTCCCTGACGGCCGCAGCCATTCCGGCGGCTGTCGCAAGCGCCTATTTGTCACCGGCACTGGCTCGTGGTGGCGATGGCGGCGGTCGCGGCGGAGACGACAGCGGCGGTCGTGGCGGCCGTGGGGGCGACGACCACGGCGGCGCTAAAAGCGGAGACGATAGCGGCGGGCGCGGCCGGAGCAACGATGACGGCGGCAACCGCGGCGGCAATTCCGGGCGCGGCCGTGGCGCAGATGACGGCCCGACCCGGAGCCGCGACGACAATGGGCGCAATCACAGCCGGGCCGACGACAACTCCCGGACAAGGACCCAGGATCAGCACCAGACCCGGACCCGGACGCGTGGGGCGGACGATCTCGCCGAAATGCGGCGGGTGCGGGGACGCGGCGCGGATGACGCCGGCGCTCTGGACGATAACGGCGGGCGCCTGGATCGCGACAGGCGTTTCGAGCCCGGAGATGATCGCCGGGTCAATGGCCAATAGGAGAGCCGTTTAGGAGAGCCGTTCTTTCGCCGGCCATGGGAGGCTTTCACTCCCATGGCCGGCTCGATCAGACAAACGGTGAGGGTACGATCACCCTGAGACGCGCCTCTTTCGCAAGAACCGCGTGAAGTCGAATGTCGTGAGCAGGCCAAGCGTGCAGATCCCGATCCCCAGGATCTCGAAGAAACTCGGCCATTCGTTCAGAAGTGGGATCGCGAGCAGAAGCGCCCCGGATGGAACCAGGGCTGGAAAGAGCGCCGCTTCCCCTGATCCAATTCGGGCGACCGCCTTGGCGATGGCGACAGGTGCCAGGCACCCGCCCAATAGGCCCTGGAAGAATGCCTGAACCAGCCAGACGTCCAGCGATACGGCGCTGTCGTGATGCCGAGCCAGAAAGAACGGAAGAAAGGCGAACACCGACAGAATGGAGACCTGACCGATGCCTGCAACCGGATCCACCTTCCAGCGGCCGAGAAGATACGTGAACGTACCCCAGAGCGATCCTGCTCCAAGGAAGCACAGGTCTCCAAGCCAGACATGAGTTCCCGGTTGGGATGCCTGAGTGTGCTGGGCCGATGCAATGAGCAGCAATCCGGCGATGAGAACCATCATGCCCAACGCACGAAGAGTGGGCGGGCGTTTCCCATCAAGCCACCATGCGAGCGCATTGGCGCTCATCATCGTCGCGCCTGCGGTCAGCACCACTGCGTGAGATAAAGGTGCAAGCCCAAAGGCTGTGTTGATGAGCAGGCCGAAGAGAGGGCCTGCCAGAAGAGTGAGCGAGAGAAGCTTTCCCCATCCCAGCCCATATGTCCTGCGGCGGGATAGCACCAATGGCATCAACAATAGGGCCGCGACACCGAATCGAAGCATCGACATGTCCATGGGGGCAAGGCCGTCCATCCTCCCAAGCCTTGAGCCCACATTGTAGCCCGTCCAAGCCAGAGCGGCGGTCAGCCCCCAAAGAACGCCGATGGGGACCGATGCCCGCGCCCTTGCCTGGAGTTCGGTCTTTTGAGCAAGGGACATGCCACACATCCTTCCAGATGCTCATGCAAACCAGACGCATCCGGAAGCGGCTGAGCGGCTATCCGCACGAGCGAGATAGTCCTCTCGTGCGGTTGGTATCCTTACCCCTGGAGCTGAGCCCACATGTCGCGGTCGCGTTCGGCGGTCCAGATGACGGGATGGTCGATGCCCGAGGCTTCGTCGAAGGCACGCGAGACGTTGAACGGCAGGCAATGCTCGTAGATGGCGAAATTGCCGAATTTCGGGTCCATCACCTCGCGTGTGGCGGCGAAGGTTTCCTTCAGGGAGCGCCCGCGCGCCACCGACAGTTCGGCCGCGCCATAGAGCGTGTTGACGAAGTCGCGTGTCATGGCCACGGCCTCGCGCACCGCCTGATCACCCTGCAGCGCATCGCCCCGCCCCGGCGCAATGGCCTTGGGCTGGAAGTCGAGGATGGAATCGAGGGTCTGGGGCCATTCGCGCAGGTGGGCGTCGCCGCAATAGCAAGCCGAGTGATACTCCACCAGATCGCCGGTGAACATCACATCCGCATCCGGCACCCAGGCGACGATATCGCCCGCAGTGTGGCCGGCGCCGAGATGGAACAACTTGACCTCGCGCTTGCCCAAGAAAACCGACATGCCGCTTTCGAAGGTCAGAGTCGGCCAGGTCAGGCCCTCCGGGATGCTGCTCTCACCACGGAACAGACGCGGGAAGCGGCCGATCTCGGAGGCCTTGTCCTGCTCGCCGCGCTCGACGATGAGATCGTAAGTCGTGTTCGAGGCTATGATGCCCTGTGCCTGGTAGGCGGAGGCGCCGAGCACCCGCACCGCATGGTAGTGGGAGAGCACCACATACTTGATCGGTTTGTCGGTGACGGTGCGCACGCGGGCGATCACGTCCTCGGCCATGGCGGGCGTCGCCTGGGCATCGATGACCATGCAGCCGTCGTCGCCGACGATGATGCCGGAATTGGGATCGCCTTCGGCCGTGTAGGCATAAAGATCCGGCCCGATCTCGGTGAAGGAGACCGTCTTGGCGGCCGTGTCTCCCGTCGAGGCAAAAGTTTTGGCAGTCATTGTCCTGTTTCTCCCAGCTGATGGTGGCCGGAGCCTGTCAGACTCCTGACGCTGTTGTCGGCAAACTTGAGCTTCTCCATGAGAGGTGCCCGCTTTGCGAGCCAGGGCCCATGCTGGATCGGCCAGTCCTCGAACCCATGATCGTGGCCGAGCGCGTGAGCCGCATGGTGGGGCCAGTAGGGATCGTAAAGAGCCTGTCGGCCAATGGCAATCAGATCCGCCTTGCCGTCCCGGAGGATCGATTCCGCCTGATGGCCGTCGAGAATGACGCCGACGGCCTGGGTCCTGACATTCGCCTCGCAGCGAATGCGCTCTGAGAATGGAACCTGAAAGCCAAGTCCCCGCGGAACATTCATGTTGCGCGTCTCGTCCGAGAGCCCGCCGGAGGAGCAATCGATCACATCCACGCCGATGGCCTTAAGCTCCCGCGCAAACACGACGGAATCGTCCATGCCCCACCCGTCTTCGGTTCCGTCGACAGCCGAGATGCGTACGAAGAGCGGCTTTTCCTTCGGCCACACGGCGCGAATGTCGGCTGCGATTTCGAGGCCGAGCCGCATGCGATTCTCGCGCGATCCGCCATATTCATCATCACGGCGATTGGACTGCGGCGAGAGAAAAGATGCGACGAGATAACCATGTCCGAAATGCAGTTCAAGGACGTCGAATCCGGCCTGCTCCGCCCGTTCGGCTGCATCGACGAACATCTGGCGGGTGCGGGTGATCTCGTCCACGCTCAAGGCATCCGGCACGGACCATTCGGGTCCGGCTGCGATCGCGCTCGGGCCGACCCTTCGCCACGGCTCGCCGGTCTCACGTAGCTGCTCCATTGTGAACGCTCTGCCGCCCTCCCACAGGGCCTGCGAGCCTGCCTTTCGCCCCGCATGAGCGAGCTGCACGCCGATGGCAGCGCCGTTCTGGTGAACGAAGTCGACGATGGCCCTGAAGGGAGCAATCTGCTCGTCAGCCCACAGGCCGACATCCCGCACCCCGATCCTCGCGTTCTGCTCGACGGCCGTGCTCTCGACGAAGATCAATCCTGCTCCCCCTAAGGCGAACTTGCCGAGATGGACCAGATGCCATGCCCCAGCCAGCCCCTGTTCGGCCGAATGCTGGCACATGGGCGAGATGACGACGCGGTTCTTGAGTGTGAGCCCCCGGATCGTCAGGGGCTCGAAGAGCCGCGGCTGTTGGCGCGCCGGATTCATTGCTCACTCTCCAGAACGATGGATAAGCGCCTTCATGGTCGCGCCTCAAGCCGCCGGACGGCTTGCGTTTGACACAGCGTTGGCGCCAGCACCGGCGAGATGCCGCCCTGCGATGAAGCCGAAGGTCATGGCCGGCCCAAGAGTGATGCCACCGCCCGGGTAATTGCCGCCCATGATGCTCGCCATGTCGTTGCCGGCGGCATAGAGGCCCGGGATAGCATTTCCGCTCTCGTCGATTACCCGCGCATCGGCATCGGTGCGCAGTCCTGCGAAAGTTCCGAGATCGCCGGGCACGACCTTCACCGCATAGAAGGGACCGTTTTCGATCGGACCGACGCACGGGTTAGGCTTGTGATCCGGATCGCCAAGATAGCGGTTATACGCAGTGCTGCCGCGCTTGAACTGCGGATCCTCGCCCTGGCGCGCGTCGCGATTATACGTCTCGATCGTCTGCTCGAACGCGGCGGCGTCGATGCCGAGCTTCTCCGCCAGTTCGCGCAGGGTGCGCCCCTTCACCAGATAGCCGTTCTGCAAAGCGGGCGTCAGAGGCACCGGGAACGGCTTCACGAAGCCGAGGCCGTAGCGGCGGATCGTCGGATGATCGACGATGAGCCAGGCTGCTTTTTCCGGGTTGTCGCCGCAGGCATTGACCATGGCCTGCACGAAATCGTGGTAAGAATTCGCCTCATTCGTGAAGCGCTTGCCGTTCTTCGTCACGGCGATGACGCCAGGCTTGCCGCGGTCGATGAAATGCGGGAACGGTCCTGAGGTGCCGTCCCGGCGCGGAACGAGCGAAACGGGAACCCAGGCAGCCGCATTGGGAAGTCCTTCGATTGCTTTTCCTCCGACCCGCTCGCCCAGACGGATGCCATCGCCCGTATTGCCGGGAGGGGCTGGCGACCAATGCTCGGCCCCCGTCGGCGCATGCGGGAACAACTCTTTCCGGCGCAGCATGTCCTGCGGAAAGCCGCCCGCCGCCAGCACCACGCCTCGACGGGTGCGGACTTCGGTAATGCCATCCTCGGTCTGTACGAAAGCGCCCTTCACGGCACCGTCTTCGACGATCAGATCTTTCACAGGCGAAGAGGTCCAGATCGGAATGTTCTGATCCAATGCAGACTTGGCGAGCCGACCGATAAGCGCATTGCCGTTCGTCAATCGCATCGCGCGACCGTGGGAGACAAGATCGCGGCCATACTTCGCCAGAAGAACGCCCACATAGGCGGCCGATTTGACGGAGCGTGTCACGTTGAAGAAGTGCAGTAGCTCCTTGCCCGATCCGATCATCATACCGAGGAACGTGATCTCCTTCAGCGGGGGCCGGAGACGCGCGATCTCCTTGCCGAGCTTGCGCCCATCGTAAGGCGTCGCCACGACGGAGCGTCCGCCGGGCATGCCGCCCGGAGCATCCGGATGATAGTCGGAGAAGGCCGGGCCGAGGGTGAAATCCATCTCGGTCTTTTCCTGGAAGAAATCGACCATCTTCGGACCGTTGTCGAGGAAGGCATCGACGCGAGCGGCATCGAAGTGATTGCCGGCCTCATGCTGAAGATAGGTGCGGGCCGCCTCGCGGGAATCCTTGAAGCCCTCACGTTTCGCCAGCGGATTGCAGGGGATCCACATCCACCCGCCGGAGCGAGCGGTCGTTCCACCGAAAACAGGTTCTTTTTCCGTGATGATCACGTCGAGGCCGTAAAGCCGGGCCGTCAGCGCGGTTGCAAAACCGCCGGCGCCGGACCCGACAACCAGAACATCGCACGTGACAGTCTTCGTCGGCTTCATGGCGTTCCTCATATCTCGCCCCGCTCTCTCGTCCGATGAGCGCTTCTGCTTCTGCATTCGGTATTTGCGAATGCGTTCGTTATATTTGTTTTAGACGAATGCATTCGCTATTTCAAGACGATTTCGAGTGCCCTCTTGGACGCTGGAACTGCCCGGTTCGTCAGATCACTTCATGCGTTTCGACGAGGAACGTCGTGATTTCCTCGATGAAGCTGAGCGCATGTGTCTGCGAGACGTTCGCCGCTGGAGAGCGAAACGCCGCTTCGATATCGGCGACGGAGCGGAACCACATTTCCACCATGCCGTCGATGGGAAGCGCCTCGTCGGAAGCGGGCTGCCCCAAACCGGCGCTGCGGTCGGCGACGAGGTTCTGGGTGTAGCCCATGAGGTTTGGAAACTTCTTCACCGCGTCGGCATGAAAGCCCCACCATTCCGACTTGAACTGCTCTGGCGTGAGGCCACGCTTGCGCGTCAGGATCGACATGCGCTTGACGAGCGGCCCTGCTGCGGCGTTGACGGGCACGACGACGTTCTGCTCGGCCGTGATCAAACCTGTTTCGCCGACGAAGCGCACATGGTCCTGAGCAACCTCGCGATAGGCCTCGGATGAGATCGCCCGATGCATGTCGTCGATGCTGTCGAACCACAGTTCCGAGATGCCGTCGATCACCCAGGTCCCTCTGGCATGATCGATTGCAAGCTGACGACTATCGACGATGTGGTTCTGATGATAGCGCCTCAAGCCCGGCAGGCGTGCCGCCAGGGGTCCATGCACGTTCCGCCAATGATTGCGGAATTCTTCGACGCTTAAGCCCGGCTTGCGGGTCAGAAGTCCCATGCGAACGATCATGACGCTCTCCTCAGACGGCGAGATAGCCGCCGTCGACCACGAGCGTCGTGCCCGTCACGTAGGTCGACATGTCGGATGCCAGAAAAACTGTCGGGCCGATCAGTTCCTCGGGCTCGCCGAAGCGGCCGAGCGGAATACGCGCCAGGAAGCGCTCCGCGCGCTCGGGATTGGTGCGCGTGGCTTCCGTCATCGGCGTGTTGAGCGTGCCTGGCGCAATCGCATTCACGCGGACACCATCCTTGGCCAGTTCCTGCGCGAGGTTCTGGGTCAGCATGCGCACGGCAGCCTTCGAGGTCGAATAGCTGATCGATGTGGATGTGGACACGAAGGATGCAATCGATGCCATGTTGATGACGGTTCCTTTCGTCGCCCGCAGGGCAGCAACGAATGCCAGCGTCACATTGAGCGTGCCGTCGAGATTGACCTGCATCGCAGCATCCCAGGAGCGGCGCACGTCAGGGCTGTCGATGGTGTTGCGCGGGCATATGCCCGCATTGTTGACGAGAACCGAGACCTGACCGATGGAAGCCTCGACCTCGCGCGCCAGTGCATTGCAGGCCTCCGCATCGGCCACGTTGAGCGTATAGGACCAAGCCTCGCCGCCCGTCTGGACAATGCCTTCAGCCGTCTGCTTGGCCGCATCGCCATTCAGATCGGTCACGATGACCCGGGCTCCTTCCGCGGCGAGCCCGCGCGCAATGGCGGCACCATTTCCCTGACCGGCACCGGTGACAAGTGCGATACGCCCTTCGAGCAACATCTGCTTCGGCTCCCTGATTGTGATTGATGCATTGCCCGAGCATGACTCATCGGGCCTTGGATCAAGATAATCATATGACGAACGCATTCGCAAATAGCGAATAGTCGTAGATCGACACATGCTGCAAGCAAGATCGCAACGCGGACGATCGCGCTCCGCGCAGCAGAGCGTGCGACACCAAAGGAAACGAACGTAAAACGATTACGCGCGGCGCCGACGCTTGGCGACAGGTGCCACGACGACCTCGGCTCCTTCCTGCGAAGAAGTCTCGCTGTCCGCGTGCGGCGCATAGCCAAGCTGAGCCGAAAGCTTTCGAGTAAAGATCAGCAACGCCTTTGCATCGGCGCTCTTGGGACCGATGTCGAGAACGCCCGTGGGCCCGATCAACGTGATCGCGAGCTGCATCTGTCCGCTGTAATCGAAGACGGGAGCCGCAATGCCGTTGATGCCGGTGACAGGCTTGCTCTCGGTGGTCGCATAGCCAAGCCGTCTGGCTGTTGCCACTTCGGCTTCCAGCTCCTTGCGCGAGGTCGATGCGCCGACGCCTTGGATGCGAGCGCCCTTGCGGAGTTCCTCGGCCAATTGCGCCTCGATGATCTTCGGAGGCATGAATGCGGCGAAAACCTTGCCCGTCGCCGTTCCGGTAATCGAGAAGACGGTTCCGGTCCGCACGTTCACGTGGACCTGATCGCTGCCTTCCTGAACCTGGACGATGGTGGCGCCGTGGGTTCCCCACACGGCGATCGTCACCATGAGGCCGACCTCTTCGGCGAATTCGACAACCGCCTGTGCGGCGAGACGCAGCGGGTCGAAGCTTCGCAGGCGCGCGATACCGAGTTGAAGAGCAAAGGGGCCGAGCTGATACCGCCCGCTCGCCCCGTCCTGCTCGACGAGTTCCAGTTTGCGGAAGCTGACGAGATAGGCATGTGCCTGAGCCGGTGCGACATCCGCCAGAGTGGCCAGCTCGCGCAGCATCAAGGGCTTTCCGGCCTTGACCATGGCCGCAAGGATCCTTCCCCCGACTTCGACCGATTGTACGCCGCGTCCCTCGATACTCATCGTTCAATCCAATCTTCCCGAAAGCCGCGGCATCACGCCGTGCCGTGGGATACCCCGAGATAGGCCGCGCGGACCTTCGGATCGTGAAGGAGCTGCTGCCCTGTCCCGGACAATGTCACATTGCCGGTCTCAAGAACATAGGCCCTGTCCGCGATGGCCAGCGCCATATTGGCCATCTGCTCCACAAGCAGGATCGTGATGCCCGAGCGGCGCAGGGACACGATGATGTCGAAGATTTCCTGGATGATCTTCGGCGCGAGGCCCAATGAAGGCTCGTCGAGCAGGAGGAGCCGGGGCTTGCCCATGAGGGCGCGTGCGATGGCGAGCATCTGCTGCTCACCCCCGGACAGGGTCACGGCCAGCTGGTCACGGCGCTCGCGCAGGCGTGGGAACAGCTTGAACTGCTCCTCGACTTCCGCCTCCAGGGCCTCGTTGGAGAGCCGCCGGAAATAGGCCCCGAGGGTCAGGTTGTCGTAGACAGACTGGTCCGGGAAAACCTGCCTGCCCTCCGGCGACAGGGCGATGCCGCGCGCGACCCTGCGATGGGGCGGAAGCCTGGTGACATCTTCCTTTTCGAAGAGAATCTGCCCGGAACTGACCGGCATCAGTCCGGCAATTCCTTTCAGCAAGGTGCTCTTTCCGGCCCCGTTGCCGCCCACGATGGCGACGACCTCGCCAGCCTCGACTTCGATGGTGGCTTTGCGGACCGCCGAGATCGGCCCGTAGGCGAGATGAACGTCCTGAATTTTCAGCATTGTCGCTCTCCTGGCCTTAAGCAGCCTCGGTGGAGGTGCCGAGATAGGCCTCCATGACGCGCGGATCGGCTTGGATCTTGGCCGGTGTGCCTTCGGCGATCTTCTGGCCGTAATCGAGCACGATCACGTGATCCGAGATGGACATGACCAGATCCATGTGATGCTCGATCAGCAGGATCGTGATCCCCTCGTCGCGAATGCGTACGAGCAATTGCCCCAGTTCCGCCGTCTCTTGGGGATTCAGGCCTGCGGCCGGTTCGTCGAGCAGGAGAAGAAACGGCTCGGACGCGAGAGCCCGCGCCAGCTCGACCCGGCGCTGGAGGCCGTAAGCCAGGCTTCCGGCCGGCGTCCCGGCATAGTGGGATAGGCCGGTGAAGGCCAAGATGTCGTTCACCTTGCGCAGTGCCCGGGCCTCTTCCTGCCAGGCCTTGGGAAGGCCCAGGAGCGACGCGACGAAGCCGTTCCGCATCCGGGAATGCTGACCGAGCAGCACGTTCTCACGCACGGACAGATCCTTGAACAGCCTCAGGTTCTGGAAGGTCCGGGCGATGCCCTGGTCGCAGATCCCATGGACGGATTGCTGAGTGATCTCGCCTCCCAGGAAAGTCACCTTGCCCTGATCCGGGCGGATGATCCCGGTGAGCATATTGATGAAGGTGCTCTTGCCCGCCCCGTTCGGGCCGATCAAGGCATGGATATGGCCTTCCGTCAGGTTGACGGAGACATCCCTTGCCGGAACGACGCCGCCGAAGGCCTTGTTGAGCTTGTCGGCTGTCAGAAGGCTTCCCGCTCCTGCCCGAGACAGGGCCCTTGTCGGCAGCCTGGGGGCAACCATACCTTGCGCTGTTCCGGCATCTGCGCTCGCGCTGCGAACCAGCCCGGTCTTGTGGAAGAGCGATCCGAATACACCTGCGAGACCCTTGGGCATGGCGTAGAGGGCGAACAGCAGCAGAGCGCCATTGACGAAATGCTCGATCCAGGACCAGCGCGCCACGAGGGCCCCGATGATCACGAGCGTCACGGATCCGAGCAGTGGCCCATAGAGCGATCCGCTTCCGCCGAACAGCACCAGCAGGAGGATGAAGACCGACAGGTGGAAGTTGATGAAGTCGGAGTTGATGTATTGGTTCTGCTGCGCCACCAGCGCACCCGCAAGGCCGCAGGTCACGGCCGCGATAACGAAGGCCAGCACCTTGTAGCGATACACCGCGACGCCGACCGCTCCGGCGGCCACCTCGTCGGCCTGGAGGGACAGAAAGGCGCGCCCGAACCGCCCGCGAAGCAGATTGCGGAGCAGAAGGTGAGCCGCGAGGCACAGGAGCAACCCGAACCAGACCCACTGCACCATCGTGAACGGCGTGCCGCCGATGTTCAGCGGCTGGATGGAGTAGATGCCCATGGCACCGCCGAAAACGTCGGAGCCTTCCGTCACCACCTTTTCGATGACGATGCCGAAGGCCAAGGTCACCATGGCAAGACTCGGCCCTTTCACCCGTAGGGACGGCACGGCGATCAGGATGCCGAAGACCCCAGAGACGAAGCAGGCGAGCAGCAGCGACAGCCAGGGACCGACCTCGTAGCGCGTGGTCAGGAGCGCAACCGCATAGGCTCCCGCAGCGAAGAGGCCGGCTTGGCCGAGGGATTTCTGCCCCGCGAATCCCAGCAGCACGTTCATGCCCGCGGCACAGAGGAAATAGATGCAGATCATGAAGAGCGTGCGCAGGTAGAACTCGTTCTCGATGAACGATGCGCCGACCGCGAGAGCCGCAACGAGGACGATGGATCCGATGACGTGGCGCATGCGCTTTAAACCTTGTCGACGGCAGCCCGGCCGAAGAGGCCCGCCGGGCGGAATGCCAGAACCAGGATGATCAGTCCGAAGACGACGATCTCGCGCCACTGCGCCTGCCAGAGGCCGACGGCGGATTCGAGAACGCCCAGGATGAAGCCGCCATAGATGCAGCCGCGCGGGTTGTTCAATCCGCCGATGATTGCACCGGAGAAGGCCTTGAGGGCAAAACCCATGCCCATGAAAAGCGACGCCGAGGCAATCGGCGCGATCAGGACGCCGGCCACGCCCGCAAGGCCGCTCGACAGGGCGAACGCGCCGATCATGACCAGGTTGACGTTGATGCCCATGAGGCTCGCGGTCTGCGGCGAATGCGCGACGGCCATCATGGCCTTGCCGATGCGCGTGCGGCGCATGACGAGATCGAGCGCGATCATGATCAGAATGGCGCAGGCGAGCACGAGCAGTTCCTGAGGACGGACGCCCGCTCCGGCGATGCGCAGCACGTCATCGCCCAGCGGGGACGGCACCATGACGGGAGCAGGGCCCCAGATGGCGAGGCCGACGCTCTGCAGGATCACGCCGAAACCGATGGTGCTCATCACCCAGTTCATGCCGCCCTTTCCGGCAAAGGGGCGCACGGCGAGGACGAAGATGAGAATGCCCATGACGCCCGCCACCACGCCGGCGCCGACGAGCGCCGCGGGATAGCGCCAGGCGGCGGCCGCTTCACCGGGAACGGCCGTTGTCGTTCCGGCGAGGCCGGACAGCAGCAGGAGCATCGTGACACCGATGAACGCGCCGAACGAGATGAACTCGCCCTGTGCGAAGTTGAGCGTCTTCGTGGTCGTGAAGGTGATGCTGAAGCCGAGGGCGATCAGGGCATAGACCCCACCGACGGCGAGGCCGCTCAGGAGAGTCTGGAGATATACGTCCAGCATGGCGCGTTCCAACGGTGCAAGGTGTCAGGCCTGCCGCTCATGGCCGGAAGGCCCGGTATATTGTCCGGCGAAGCGGAACCGGTTCGCCGTCGGGAATACGGCCGATCCAGAGGAGACGGTCCCGCTCACGCGGAACCATCTCTCTTGGATATCGGCTTACTGCGTGAAGTCCGAAGGCTTCAGGGCCTTCACCACGTCGTCGCTGTAGGAGACGAGCTTGCCGTCCTTCCAGTGTGTCCAGCGGTAGTCGGAAGCGGTCAGCGCCTCGTGCTCGGTCGCGGAAAACGGCTTGTTGTAGGTCTTCATAATGCCGTCGACCGGTGCCTGAAGATTCTCGAGCGCCTCGCGCATCTTCGGCCCTTCGGTGCTGCCCGCCTGCTTGATGGCAGCCGCCGCGATCATCGTTGCGTCATAGCAATGCGCCGCGAAGCTGAAGGCACTCTTCGAGGTCAGCTTGGGACCAAGGCGGTCGTAGAGCTGCTGCTGCTTCGGCGTACGATCCTCCGTGATCGTGCGCATGAAGATCGGCTTCTCGGCGAGGGTCTTTCCGGCCGTGTCGTAGAAGCTCGCATTGTCCGATGACCAGGAGGTCAGCGTCACGGGGAAGTAGTTGATCTTCTCCATGCTGCGCACGAGCTGGCCGATGGGAGTGCCCTGCGCCCAAACGAGGACCGTATCGACGCCGGCAGCCTTCATCTTGTTGAGCTGCGAGGTCATGTCGGTGTCGTTGACGCCGAACTTCTCGGTCGCGACCGGCTTCAGCCCCTTGGCTTCGCCGAGTTCCTGAAGATCCTTCAAACCGCCCTGGCCATAGCCCGTCGTCTCGACGAGGAAGCCGACATTCTTGGTGGACGGATTGTTCTTCGCATAGGCGATGAGGCCTGCAACCTGCGCACGGTCGACCATCGACACGCGGTACATGTAGTTATCGCCGCCGGCAGCCTTCGTGATATCCGTCGCCGAGCCGATGCAGCCGATGGACGGGTTCTTCTTCTGGTTGGGAATGTGCTTCCAGGCCAGCGCGTTGCCCGAATTGGTCGGGCCGAGAACCGTGACCACCTTCTCGTTGTCGATCAGGTCGCTCATGTTCTGGATCGATTTGGGCGGCTGCGAGAGATCGTCGCGAACCACGAGCGCCAGCTTGCGGCCGAGAATGCCGCCGGCGGCGTTGATGTCTTCGATCGCGGCCTGGATGCCGAGCACGCCGGCCTGTCCGCTCTGGGCGGACGGCGAAGCCGACAGATCGCCATTGAAGCCGATCTTGATCTCCTGAGCATAGCCTACGGTCGAGATGGTGAGCGCGGTTCCGAGAAGAGCCGCTTTCAGCGCTGCGGATGTTGGCGTCATGGTGTTCCTTCCCTCAAGGGGTTCGATTTCTGCTGCGGATGCAACGCCAGTCGAGCGTCGCCCGCTCAAGTTTTTTCAGCATGGCAAGAGCCTGCCGGGTATCGAAAGTCGAACGGAAGGGAGGAGCGGCGCGGAGTTCTTCCCGCGGGGCCGGACGCGACGTCTCGAGCGTCGCAATTCACGGCATCAGGACGCTTCTCTCCTTCTGCGTTTTCATGGCCGCTCTTGTGTCAGAGCTTGCTCATAGTGGTATCTCACAGCGAACGCGTTTGCAATAGACGAATGCCCGACTTTAGTCGCGTCTTCGTCGAACCTGTGCCGTTTGGTGAGAGCTCTGCCCGTCGCTGCCGGCCTCATGCCGGGCATCCGCACCTTGGCAGCATTGTGGTTCCCAAGACGTGGATCGATCGGATCACGTCCGGCCATGACGCGGCGGGTGCTGGTCCGGGCTCGGGTGCAGGATGGGGCACCATCACCTCGCCGCTGTCCTTCCCGCGCAAGCGGGAATCCAGAGCCGCGGAGAGTTCAGGAAGAAGCGAGCCGCGTCGTACTTCGTTCGGCATCGTCGCGGCTCTGGATCCCGGATCTGCGCTGACGCTTCGTCCGGGATGACGGGAAATAT
>NZ_JBFRGW010000027.1:0-63629 GCF_052115545.1 Microvirga sp. 2MCAF35 | reverse complement strand
TCATCGCTCGGCTACAAGCCACCCGCACCCGAGGTAGTGCTATGGCCGGCTGCGCAACCCAGACCAGCTCCGCAGGCCACACCCACCGTAGCCCCACGACCCATCATGCACTAACATTAACCCCGTACCACCTCGCGGGGGCTGGCCACCAAAGGTTGCCCCTGCGATCACATTGCGGAACCTTCCTGGACTACAGCAAGGTGAAGCAGAAAACCTCGTGCGGGCGAGCGTAAGCCGTGCACATTCCGAGCTGTCGCCTTTTGTAGCCCTTTTCGGGCGGCTCCTTGGAGCCAGCCGGCCTATCTACCGTGCACGCGCTGAAGCGAAGGTTGAGGGTGTTACAGCCCGTCGGGAGGCCCTCCTCACGCACAATCCTATCGCCCATACTGTCAGGGTGGTGTTCTGGCGAGATGTTATAGATTAACGCCTTTGAAGGTTAAGATGTCGAGTCGTGGGAACATTCATGACCAAGCTATGAGCTTTATGGCCGCTGACCAGCAGATTTCGGCATGAGTTCAGCGAGTGCCAGTGCCGGAATTATCGCCAAGCGACGAGGTGGTGCTCGACAAACCGGTACTTGGGCATCAGATCGAAAATGCTCTAGCCGCTTGCTCGACCCGATACGAATGTCCGCCTTGTAAGACCCTCGTGCGCCCTTCCGGAAGCGAAACATCGGAACAATTCTGAAGGGGAAAACCCACTTGTGAGATTGATCCTCTCATTAGGCGGTTGCCGCCAATTCCGGCTCTCCGGCGGCTTCCAACCCATCCACCTCGTCGTCGGCCTCGAAGCCGGTCTGATCGGCCCCGGTGAGGCCTGCGAGGTTCTTGGCGGCCTTGCGCAGCAGCTTGCGCAGGCGCTTGCGGTCCTTGTTGTCGAAGCCCTGGAGCAGCTCGCCCTCGACTTCCTCCCAAAGGGCGTCGATGGCGGCGGCCTTGCGCTTGCCTTCCTTGGTGAGCTTCACGCGAACGACCCTGGCATCGCCGGGTTCGGTGTGGCGTTCCACCAGCTTGAGGCTGGAAAGGCGGGACACCGTCTTGGACGCGGTCGGCGGGCGCACGCGCAGGATGGCCGCGAGTTCCCCCATGGTCATGGGACCGGCATTGTTGAGGGCCTGGAGAACCTGCTCCTGGCCGGCGAAGAGGCCGAGTTCCGAGAGCTTGTCGCCCGTACGGCTTCGATGCAGGCGCGAGGCTTGAACCAGAGCCCATCCGACGCTCTTGATGCCCGGATGCTTGTTGTCGGTATCCATGGTCCCTCGCTTTTCGAAGCTTTTCGAGCGTAGCATGGCTCTGACTCATGACGGTACGATGACAAGCCGGCACATTATTAACAGGCTAAAGGATCAGACGTCCCTGGGAACTGCGCTTTCGTGCCAGCGCCGGAGAAGCACGTGGTTGAGCGCGGCCAGGGCCAGGAACAGCCCGATTCCGGCCGCGGCCAGAAGAACGAGAGCCGCAAAGAGGCGCGGAATGTTGAGCCGGTACTGGCTCTCGATGATGCGATAGGCCAGCCCCGAGCCTGCTCCTGCCGAGCCTGCGGCCATCTCGGCCACCACGGCGCCGATCAGGGACAGGCCGCCCGCGATCCGCAGGCCCGCCAGAAAGGCCGGGAGCGCAGCCGGACGGCGCAGGTACCACAGGGCCTTCAAACGTGCCTTGAGCCGCGCGAAGGCGCCTCGCGACACGGGGGCCCCGTAGAGCTCGAACAGCTCCATGAGGTTCCGGTCCACGGATTGCAGGCCGAGCATCGTGTTCGACAGAACCGGAAAGAACGCCACGAGCCACGCGCAGGCCAGGACCGCCACATCCTGCGGCATGTAGATCAGCAACAGGGGCGCGATGGCGATCACCGGCGTGACCTGGAGCACGACGGCGAACGGATAGAGCGAATACTCGACGATCTGCGACAGGCTCAGCAGCACCGCTAGACCCACGCCGCCGAGAACCGCGAGGACAAGCCCCGCGAGGGTGGTCTCGAGCGTCGTCAGGAGCGAGGCTCCGAGCAGAGGCCAGTCGGCCACCATGGTCTCCGCAATCACGCTCGGCGCGGGCAGGATGTAGGGCGGAATGCCCTTCAAGCGCACAGCGGCTTCCCACGCGGCGATGGCCGCCGCGAAGACGGCAAGCGGCAGAACGATCTTCGCGAGATTGCCTTGCGGACGAACGGGCGCCATCAGAGCCGCTCCCCGGCTGTCTGGCCGAGCAAAAACTCAGAGATCCGTCCGCAAAGCTGCGTATAGCTCGCGCTGGTGCGAAAATCCTTTGCGCGCGGTCCGGGTGACAAGCCTTCGATCTCGGCGACGACGCGCCCCGGACGCGGAGATAGGATCGCAATGCGGCTCGACAGATACGCACTCTCGTAGACCGAATGGGTCACGAACACGATCGTGCAGCGCAGCTCGCTTTGCAGGCGCAGCAGATCGTCGTTGAGCCTGAAGCGGGCGATCTCGTCGAGGGCGGCGAAGGGCTCGTCCATGAGCAGCAGCCGGGGCTTCAGGGACAGGGCTCTGGCAATCGACACGCGCATCCGCATGCCGCCGGAGAGTTCGCGTGGATAGGCCTTGGCGAAGTCGCTCAGGCCGACGAGGGCAAGGCTCTCGGCAATGCGGTCCTGCGCATCGCGCCTGGATACGCCACGAAGGCGCAAGGGGAGCCACACATTGTCCGCCACATTCGCCCAGGGCATCAGCGTCGGGTCCTGGAACACGAAGCCGATCTCGCCGCGATGATCGTTATTGTGCGAACCCGGCCAGGTCACGCGTCCTTCCGTCGGCTCTGCGAGCCCCGCGATGAGGCGCAGCACCGTCGACTTGCCGCATCCCGACGGGCCGAGCAGGGAGATGAACTCGCCCGCGCGGATGTCGAGATCGAAGCCGGCAAGAGCCGTCACGCCGCTGGAGAAGATCTTCGAGATCCCCTGGAGAGAAACAAGCGCGGGCGCGGGTTGCATCATGGGTGCGGCGACACGAAACGCGTCGATCTCCTCTTACTTCTTCAGGTTCAGCCCGACGCCCTTGTTCACGAACCGGAGCGTATAGGCCTTCCTGTAATCGAGATCCGCCTTGAAGAGGCCGGCCTTCACCATCTTGTCGAAGAAGTCCTTCATGCGCGCATCCGTCATGGCCCCGATGCCGAGCTGTCGCGTGTCGCCGGAATCGACGATGCCGTATTTCTTCATCTTGGCCTGGGAATAGTCGAGCAGTTCGTCCGTCATCTCCGGATTGTCGCGCTTGATGAGTTCCTTCGCCTTCGTGCTGTCGCCGTAAAGATAATTGTACCACCCGATGGTCGAGGCATCGACGAAGCGCTGCACGAGATCGGGTTGTGTCTCCACGACCTCACGGCGCGTCTCCACGGTGGTGGAATAGGTGCTGAAGCCGTAATCGGCGAGCAGGAACACGTTGGGCTTGAAACCCGCGGCCTTCTCGATGGTCAGCGGCTCGGAGGTGACGTAGCCCTGCTGCACGGAGGCCTTGTTGGCGATGAAGGGGGCCGGGCTGAAGCCGAAGGGCTTCACCTGCTCGTCCTTGAAACCGTACTCGGCCTTCATCCACTGGAAGAAGGTGGCGACGCCGTCCTTGGACAGAAGGATGTCGTTCGACTTCTTCAAATCCGCAAAGGTATCGAGCCCCTGGCCCGGATGGCTCAGGAGCACCTGCGGCTCCTTCTGGAAATGGGCCGCGACCACGATGGTGGGAATGTCCTTCTCCACGGCCGAGAAGGCCTGGATCATGCTGCCGCCCATGTAGAAGTCGAGCTTGCCGACCGTCATGAGCATGCGGTTGCTGGCGCGGGGCCCGCCCGGCGCGATGGTGACCTTGAGGCCGTACTTCTCGTATGTCCCGTCGGCCACGGCCTGGTAATAGCCGCCGTGCTCGCCCTGCGCGATCCAGTTGGTGCCGAAGGTCACCTCCGTCAGCGGCTGCTGCGCCAGGGCGCTTCCGCTCAGGCAGGCCGCAAGCGCTCCCGTGATCCAGGCGTTCAGCTTCATCGGCATTGACCCTTTCGCTCAGGCCGCTCGTCGGCCGCGTCAGCTTCTGCGCGGTTCAGGAAGGCTTGGCAAGGTCTTCGTGCCTCCTGACGAGAGGATGGCAAGTGCATGTTGATCGGTCCATGTCAAAGAGCCAGCGGTTTGGGGCCCGCAGCTTGCGCTGCGAGCCTTTCAGGTTCGAGGGAGGGCGCGAGAAGGCGTCCGGCTCGGTGTGAATTCAGTGAAGAACCCGACGGCTCCTCGCGCACGGTTCTTTTAGGCGTTTAGACTTGGACCAGCGCAAGACTGCCAAGGGCCTCCGGCCACAGGTTTGCGAGGCCTGCGACCGGACCGTTCCCCACCCCACAACTGCGACGCCTCGCGAGCGCGCCCCTCGTCAGGTGAGGATGCGCAATGATATAGCCAAGGTTGAGCCAGCTGTCAAGAACAAAGTGAGAACATGTCTCTGCCCTGACCACCTCTCTACGTCATCACCGGCCTCGTGCCGGTGATCCCGATTGACTGAAACGCCGCGCTTCACAGCATCGGGATGGCCGGCACAAGGCCGGCCATGACGTGATGAGCGCTCATCCCCTCTCCCACACGGGAGAGGGAGAGACGGCGCGCCTCACATGATCGAAATGGCTACAACAAGCCCGGCCATGTCACCGATGTCGAAGTGGATCACTCCACCGCCCAAGGGTAGGTCCAGGTTTCCGTCAGGGCCTTGTTACCGGCGCGCAAGAAGGCGCGCAGGTCGGTGGATTGGCCTGGCTCCAGCTTCACGTCGATGGCCGCCCTGAAGCCGTTCGTGTGGCTGTTGGGCATGATGAAGGTGTTGCTGATCTGCCCGGCCGAGGTGGAGGGGACGATCTGCACCTGCTCTGGAGCGCCGAGATAGTAGGCCAGGTTGCCGCCCGCGAAATCGATGATGAAGCGGCGGTGCCCCTGGTCGCTCGGCGCGTTCGATCCGCTGGCGCGGGGAGGCGTCTGGAAGGTGTTGATCACCTTTCCGCCCGTATGCATGGCGCCGATCGCCGACAGGGCCCGCAGGCGATAGGACAGGACGATCTCCTGTCCCGGCTCGAACGGCCGGTTCGGCTGCCAATAGGCCACGATGTTGTCATGGGTTTCGTCCGGCGTCGGAAGTTCGACCAGCTCGACCCAGCCCTCGCCCCATTGCCCGATGGGCTCGACCCAGTAGCCGGGGCGCTGGTGGTAATAGGCTTCGATATCCTGATAGTTCTCGAACACCCGGTCGCGCTGCATCAGGCCGAAGCCGCGGGGATTGTTGTCGCTGAAGGACGAGATTCTCTTGCGGGTCGGGTTGCTTAAGGGACGCCAGATCCATTCGCCTGCGCCGGATTGTATGAGAAGTCCGTCCGAATCGTGGATTTCGAGGCGGTAATCGTCCGTCGGCTTCCGGTCGTTCTCGCCCTCGAAGAACATGGATGTGAGGGGGGCGACCCCCACATTGGCGATGGTCTGGCGCGGGAACAGCGTTGCCGTGACGTCGAGGGTCGTTTCCTTCGACGGGTAGACCTCGAACCGGTAGGCGCCGGCGACCGAGGGGCTGTCGAGGAGGGCATAGATGATGGCCCGCTCGTCGTTGGGCTTGGGCATCTCGATCCAGAATTCGCGGAAATGCGGAAACTCCTCCGCTTCGCCGCCTTCCACGTTGATCGCGAGGCCGCGCGCCGAGAGGCCGTATTTCTGACCGGCCCCGAGGAAGCGGAAATAGCTCGCACCCAGGAAGGCGATCAGCTCGTCGAAGACCTTCGGGGTGTTCAGGGGGTAATGGAGGCGAAAGCCCGCAAAGCCGAGATTGACCGGCAGCGGCCGCTCGATCTTGTTGCGGCCGTAATCGAACAGCTCCCGCTGGTAGGGGATCGGCGTCGGGACGCCGTCGCGGATGATGTTCACCGTCACGGGCTGCTGGTAGAGAAAGCCGGGATGGAAAAGCTGCATCCGGAACGGCCCGTTGCCGGAGCCGAGGAGAGCCTTGTCCGGGCGGAAGCGGATGTCCCGGTAATCGTCGAAGCTGAGCCGGTTGAGGGGCTCGGGCAGCTGCACGTTCGGCGCCTCGTAGGGCACGGCCGCGAGTTCCCGGGCCCGGCGCACCACGTCCTCATAGCGGAAGGGATTGGGCGCCGGCACGCCGTTCTGCTGCTGGGCCCAACTCTGCCGGTTCAAGGCAGGCAGCGCGGTGGCTGCGAGCAGGCTTTGCAGGAGGATGCGGCGGGACAGGTTCGTCATGGCTGCGGAACGTTCTCGACTGAAAGTGAAAAAATGGCCGGAAGTCAGACCTTTGAATATGGGCCCGGATCGTCTTCCGTGTACCTGTCGCGCTTAATGGAGCCTGAACGGTGATGCGGGCAAGACACAGGTCCCGGCAGGGTTAAAAAAATCCTCGGAGGGGTCCGAAAAGGTCTTGTGATCCCCGGCGAATATGCTTATCTCCCGCTTGCCCAATTTCGCACGTGCCTGTGGTCGCGTGCCGGTTGGTGGGCATCCGGACAAGAGGCCGGACAGCCGCCCGAGAGCGTCCTAGCTTTCGATACCCCTAACCGGCAGCCGGAGGCGAAAACCGGCGCACCTCGTTCTCAACGGGGGACGCGACTTAAAGCAACGACGAACGGGCTTTTTTGGTCTCGTTGGCCCTCCAAAGGTCAACACCGAAGAGGCTTGTTTATCATTGCCAGGCGTGCGGATGGAGTATCCCCATCCAATCCAAGGCAGCATCGTCGGGTGAAGAACCCATCGCCGCTTCTCGTGTCTCCATCGCACGAAGCGGGATGTCGTCTTCCCTCGCTGACGCCGGACGGCAGGACATCCTGATCGTCTGAACTTCAATCCGGAGGCTTGAAGACCTCCATTGAACCTTTGGTGGGGAGAGCGCCATGACTCAGCGCATCCGTGAATTCCTGCGCAACCGACGTGAGGACGGCCCGTGCGTGGTCGTCGACCTCGAGGTCGTGCGCGACAACTACTCCAAGTTTGCCCGTGCGCTCCCCGACACGCGCGTGTTCTACGCCGTGAAGGCCAACCCGGAGCCGCAGGTGCTGAAGCT
This sequence comes from Microvirga sp. 2MCAF35, assembly GCF_052115545.1. Classification (NCBI taxonomy): domain Bacteria; kingdom Pseudomonadati; phylum Pseudomonadota; class Alphaproteobacteria; order Hyphomicrobiales; family Methylobacteriaceae; genus Microvirga; species Microvirga sp. 2MCAF35. The sequence goes on along the minus strand of NZ_JBFRGW010000027.1, from coordinate 56,587 downwards.
CCTGGCCGAGCTCGGCTCGTGCTTCGACACGGCGTCCGTGGTCGAGATCCAGCTCGCGCTGGATGCCGGCGCGACGCCCGAGCGCATCTCCTTCGGCAACACGATCAAGAAGGAGCGCGACATCGTGCGCGCCCTCGAGCTCGGCGTGCGCCTCTACGCGGTCGATTGCGAGGCCGAAGTCGAGAAGATTTCTCGCGCGGCGGCCACGGCCGGCATCGATGCATCCGAGGTCAAGGTGTTCTGCCGCATCCTGTGCGACGGCGCCGGCGCCGAGTGGCCGCTCTCCCGCAAGTTCGGCTGCGTGCCCGAGATGGCCGTGGACGTGCTGGAGCATGCCTATCGTCAGGGCCTGGAGGCTTACGGCGTGTCGTTCCACGTGGGCTCGCAGCAGCGCAACACGGAAGCCTGGGATCAGGCTCTCGGGTCCGCTTCCGCGATCTTCCGTGAATGCGCCCATCGCGGCATCCACCTGTCGATGGTCAATCTCGGCGGCGGCTTCCCGACGAAGTACCTGAAGACGGTGCCTCAGGTGGAGGCTTACGGCGAGTCGATCTTCCGGGCGCTGTCGAAGCACTTCGGCAACCGCATTCCGGAGACGATCATCGAGCCGGGCCGCGGCATGGTCGGCAACGCAGGCGTCATCGAGGCCGAGGTCGTTCTCGTCTCGAAGAAGAGCCGCGACGAGGACGAGGTGCGCTGGGTCTATCTCGACATCGGCAAGTTCGGTGGTCTCGCCGAGACGATGGACGAGTCGATCCGCTATCCGATCCGCAGCGAGCGCGACGACGACCGCAAGGTGCCGTGCGTGCTCGCGGGTCCCACCTGCGACTCGGCCGACGTTCTCTACGAGAAGGAGCCCTACCTGCTCCCCGTCTCGCTGGAGATCGGCGACAAGGTGCTGATCGAGGGCACGGGCGCCTACACGACCACCTACTCGGCGGTCGCGTTCAACGGCTTCCCGCCGCTCAAGTCCTACGTGATCTGAAGCATTTTCCGCAAAAGTGGACCTCCGGTTTTGCGGAAGAAAATGCGTCGCTAAGAAAATCACGTCCCGCCTGTCTCGTTGAATGGGACAGGCATCAACCCCAACAGAGTTGTCCCGGACGGCCGGCTTGATTTCAGGCCGGTGCGAGGGCTGTCGCTCACCCCACGTGTTTTGGGAGGCCACGGCCATGATCACGATCCGCGAAGAAACCTTCCGCGATGTCGAGGCGCGCGAGGCTCTGCTCGATGCCTGCTTTGGACCCGCCCGGTTCGAGAAGACCTGCGAACGCCTGCGCGAGGGCAGGATGCCGGCCGACGGCCTGTCTCTGGTCATCGACCGGCAGGCTGAGATCATCGGCACGGTGCGCCTGTGGCACATCTCGGCCGGTCCGAACCGTCCGGCCCTGATGCTCGGGCCCATCGCCATCGACCCGTCCGTGCAGAGCCTCGGCCTCGGCGGCAAGCTGATGCGCGAGGCGCTCAAGCGCGCGGCCGATCTCGGCCATAAGGCGGTGCTGCTGGTGGGCGATGCGCCCTATTACGAGCGCTTCGGCTTCTCGACCGACAAGACCGGCTCCCTCTGGCTGCCGGGTCCCTACGAGCGTCACCGCTTCCTGGCGCTCGAATTCGAGACCGGCGCGCTCGATGGTGCGCACGGACTCGTGTCCGCCACGGGTGCTGTCGAGCAGAAGCCCGATCTCGGCGCTCTCGTGGCCGCCGCAGCGCAGGGCACGCTGGCGGGCCTTCGCCCGGCGCTCTGACGCCGCCTTATCCCTCCGAGGGCTGCAAGTGCGCGGCCCTCGGATTGGGCAGCACGAAGGTGATGGCAGCCGCCGCGATCATGTAGGCGGCAAACCCTAAGCAGATCGCTTCGAGTGTCACCTCCGCGTCGAACAGGAGGCCGATGGCGCCCGGCGTCGCGGCCGAGGCCACCACCATGATCGCGCCTGCGAGCGCGCGGATCTTGCCGAGATGCGTGGTGCCGAAAAGCTCAGCCAGGACGGCTGCGATCACCACGTTGGTGCACCCTGACGTCAAACCGATCAGGCCGAAGAACACGAGCGGCAGATAAGGGTCGTCGAACATGGCAAGAGTGATGGATGCCACCGTCATGCCGGCGAGGTAGAAATGGCTGAGACGCACGGCGCCGAAACGGTCGACGAAACTGCCCGCGCTCATGGCAACCGCGACGGATACCAGCGCGAAGAGCGTGATGCTGCTCGCCAGAAGCTCCAGCGACCAGCCCTTCACATCGGCGATGAAACGCTGATGGAAGAAGTACGCGGTCATGATGGCCGGATAGCCGATCATGGTGGGGATCAGCGCAAGAAAGCGCCAGTCGCGCAGGATGTCGCTCCAGCGCGGGCCGGCGCCGCTCGAGGCCTTCTGCCGGGCCGCTCCATCGAGGTCGGCATCCTTTCCCTTCAGGAGAATGCCGAGCAGCCAGCCGAGGCTCAGCGCGACGATGATCGCGAGCGCGGCGACACGCCAGGCACCCGTCCACCCGAAGGCTGCGATCAGTGCGATGGCGACGGCCGGCAGGGTCGCTTCGCCGGCCGGAAAGCCGAGGGCCGCCACGCCCAGGGCCCTGCCGCGCACGCCCTCGTGCAGGCGGGCCGTGCTCATCACCCCTGCGTGGCTGAGCATTCCCTGGCCGAAGAGACGCAAGGCGAAAAGGCTGAGGCCCAGCACGAGAAGGTTGGGCGCAAGGGACAGGCTGACGGCCGCCACCGTCAGGCCAAGCATGGCCGTGGTGGCATAGAGCCGGATATCGACCCGGTCGATGACGCTGCCGACCCAGATCATGAGGAGGCCTGACGACAGGGTTGCCACGGAGTAGATGGACCCGAAGGCGCCGTGCGTCAGGCCGAAGGCCTCGCGGATATTCGGGCCCGAAAGGGAGATGAAGAAGGTCTGTCCGAAGGAGGACAGGAACGTCAGCGCGAAGCCGAGGCCGATGACGCGCCAATGCTGCCTGACAAGATCGTGGAATTTCATCGGTCGGAGCCGGCTGAGAGACGAAGATCCGCGATCATGCAGCTCTGTTGCACGATGTCGAGGACGAAATGAGCATAACAGGGCCGTCGTCATGCGGCCTTCGCCATCCGCAAGGAAAATACCCTTCGATGCCTGCGAGGGGCCACAACCATTGACCCCGGGGGCTCCTCAATCCTAGATGCGCCCAAATCCGCCACTGGGCGTTTACCTTTTCCATCGCTGCTTTCCAAAGGAGACGGATCTGATGACCACTTGGCCCGTTCACGGTCGCATCACCGGCCCCATCGTCATGATCGGCTTCGGCTCGATCGGCCAGGGCACCCTGCCGCTCATCGAACGCCATTTCGAATACGACAAGAGCCGCTTCGTGGTCATCGATCCGCAGGAGAAGCACAAGGAGCTTCTGGATGAGCGCGGCATCCGCTTCATCCAGCAGGCCGTGACCAAGGACAATTACCGCGAGCTGCTCACGCCGCTGCTCACCGCCGGCGGCGGCCAGGGCTTCTGCGTCAACCTCTCGGTGGATACGGGCTCTGTAGATATCATGGAGCTGTGCCGCTCGCTCAACTGCTTCTACATCGACACTGTCAACGAGCCCTGGCCCGGTTTCTATTTCGACAAGAGCAAGGGACCGGAATCGCGCACGAATTTCGCGCTGCGCGAGATCACCATGGAGGCGCGCAAGCGCAATCCGGGCGGCACCACGGCGGTGTCCTGCTGCGGCGCCAATCCCGGCATGGTGTCCTGGTTCGTCAAGCAGGCCCTCGTCAACATCGCGGGCGAACTCGGGCTGACCTATGACGAGCCCAAGAGCCGCGAAGACTGGGCGCATCTGGCTCGCCAAGTGGGCGTGAAGGGCATCCACATCGCCGAGCGCGACACGCAGCGCGCCAAGTCCGAGAAGCCCATGGGCACCTTCGTGAACACCTGGTCGGTGGACGGCTTCGTGTCGGAAGGCCTGCAGCCGGCCGAGCTCGGCTGGGGCACGCATGAAAAGTGGATGCCGGAGAATGCCGGCACGCTCGGGCCCGACGCACAGGCGATCTACCTGCTCCAGCCCGGCGCCGCCACCCGCGTGCGCACGTGGTGCCCGACGCCCGGCTCGCAGCACGGTTTCCTCGTGACGCACAACGAGGCGATCTCGATTGCGGACTATTACACCGTGCGCGAGAACGGCAAGGCCGTGTACCGTCCGACCTGCCACTACGCCTATCACCCCTGCAACGAGGCCGTGCTCTCGCTGCACGAGATGTTCGGCAATGCCGGGAAGGTGCAGGAGGAGCAGCACATCCTCGACGAGAACGAGATCGTCGACGGCATCGATGAACTCGGCGTGCTGCTCTACGGCCATGGCAAGAACGCCTACTGGTACGGCTCGCAGCTCTCCATCGAGGAGACGCGCCGCATCGCGCCGTACCAGAATGCCACCGGCCTCCAGGTGACCTCCGCCGTGCTCGCCGGCATGGTCTGGGCGCTGGAAAATCCGAACGCGGGCATCGTCGAGGCCGACGAGATGGATTTCCGCCGCTGCCTCGAGGTTCAGATGCCCTATCTCGGCCCGGTGAAGGGGTACTACACGGATTGGACGCCGCTCACCGATCGGCCCGGGTTCTTCCCGGAGGACATCGACACCTCCGATCCGTGGCAGTTCCGGAACGTTCTGGTGCGGTAGCAAATGCGTCATGCCCGGGCATGACGGATGGAGTGAGCAGAGATGCCCCATTTCGAGGAATTCTATGCCGGCAAGCTCCGCGGCGGCCTTGGCGTCACGGATGCCGAGAGCGTGCTCGATCTGCGGGACGTCTCGCGGGAAAAGGCGGAAGCATCGATCCAGGACATGCTGGAGCGCAGCCGCTTCGCCGCGCCGAAATCGGTCGCCATCCGCCTCGATCCGCCGCCGGAAGGCGGCGGCGAGACCCTGTTCCAGCCGGTCGGCAAGGCTCTGCTGGATGCCAAGAAACGCGGCTGGATCGACCGGCTGCAGACCCTGCCGGCGCAGGACGGTTTGGGATTCTACGTGGTGTTGGCCGGAAAGCCGGAGCGCGGGGCTTAAGAAGGGGCCGCATCCGACTACATTTTAGAACGATGTCTTTATGGGACACTTACCTGAGCCCTCATCCTGAGGAGCGAAGCGTCTCGAAGGACGAGGGCGTCTCCAATGCACTCTGGACGATCCTTCGAGACGCAGCTTCGCTGCTCCTCAGGATGAGGACGGAGGGTATCGCAAGCGGGCTAGAGCATCGGACGTGAATTCGAACTCACGTCCGATGCTCTAAGTCTTTGTTTCTCGCATCTTTCCACGCAAAACCGGTACCCACTTTTGAGTTCGATGCTTTAGGCCGAAACCCTGGTAATCCGCCTGGGCCGACGCCACAGGCTGCGGATGAAGCCTGTTAGCAGAAGCACGCCACCCCATAGGGTGACAAAGCCGATCGCGGATGAAAGAATGCCCTCCTCGGTCACCGGCAAAGCCGGCTCGAAATCCCGATAGACCGCCTCCATCACGTCCCGGTCGCCGTCGCGCACCATCAGGGCGATACGGGCGAAGGGACCCGCCTGCACCATGGCGCCGCGATGGGTCTCCAGGCGGCCCAATCGCTCCACATTGGCCTGCATGGCCGCGCCCTGGCGGCTGACGAAATCGTCCGTGTTGGAGCGCAGGCGGGCGATGGCGCTCGCCTCGGTCTCGCCGCTGGCCTGTGCATCCGCATCGAAGCGCGCGATCACCTGCCGCAACTCGTCGATGGCGCCCCCGAGGCGCTGACGGTACTGCTGGCCGAATTCAGGCCCCTGCGAGGCGACGATGCCGCCGCACAGGCCCAATCCGAAAGCGACGATGCGGACGATTCTGGACAAGCTTCAATCCCTTCAAGGATCAAGAACCTTGACGATATCTTGTTCCACGACTTCGTCGAGGGACTTGGGGATTTTGAGCGCCCTGGTCTTCCGGCCCGGCTCCATCACCAGGATCACGGTCTCGATCCCGGGGCAGCCAGGGTCGTTGCAGGCGATTTCGTTGACCGCGAAGGCGGTGTCCGGCGTGGCCTGAAGGGCCGCGCGGGCGAGGTCCTTCACCCGGTCGACAGCCTGCCTGTCGGGCTTCGGCAGGCCGAACGTGCCTCTCAGGAAAGCGCCGAACAGGGCCACGGGCGATCTCACGGCAGGGTCAGGATGCCTGCCTGGCCGTCCTCGCAGCCGAAGGCGAGGCGCTTGCCGCCCTTGTCCCAGGCCATGGCCGTAATGCCGCTGTCCTTGACGGCCGGGCGGACCAGAAGCTCCGAGGCGTCGTTGAGGCGGATGAGCAGGATGCAGCCGTCCTCGTAGCCGACCGCCAACACGAGGGTGTTCGGGTGAAAGGCCACCCGGCTCACCTTGGCCGGACGCACGCCGCATTCCCGCGGCGCCTTGCCCATAGGGCCTTCCTTCGATTCGAAGGGCCAGATGATCGCCGCTTCGGCCCCGGAGGTGGCGAGCCACTTGCCGTCGCCCGACCAGGACAAGGAGCGCGTCTTCGACGGATAGCCGCTCATGCGCATGTGGCCCTTGTCGGGGATGAGCCGCCAGCCGTGCAGCGCGTTCTCCTGCATGGAGGTCACCACGAAGCGGGCATCGGGCGACCAAGTGATGTCGAGATGGGAGCCCTTCCATTCCAGGGGTTCGGGCTTGGCATCCACGTTGGGGAACCAGAGCGTCGCGCCGTTGTAATGGGAGATCGCCAGCCGGTAGCCCTTGGGCGCGAAGGCGAGGCCGCGGGCCGCCGAGGGAACCTCGAGAATCTTCTCCCGCCCCTTGTCGTCGCGGGCGATCACGCGCTTGCCGACGCCATAGGCGAAGGCCCCGCCCGCATTGATGGCGAGCGAGTCGATCCACGCGCCCTTGGTTTCCGCAAGGGTCTTCGTGGATCCGTCGGCGCCCGTGACGGCGACGCGGCCGTCGTCGCCGCCGGTGACGAAGCGCTCGCCGTCGCTGGCCGCCACCAGCACGCCCGCATCCGGATGCGCTTCGACGCGATGGCTCTCGCCGTCCTTGGCCAGGAGAACGCCGCCTTCGCCGAGGCCGAAGGCGGCCGTGCCTTTCAGCCAGCCGATGGCCGTGACATGCGTGCCTGCCGCGAGAGGCGTCACGTTCTGGGTCAGGGACGGAGCGGTTCCACTACTCATCAAAGCGATTCCTTCATGCGCGCTGCCATATAGCATCGGACCCGCAAGGGGACACCTCTTCAGGTCCGATTCCGCAGCCGTCAGGCCGCGCAGGCCAGGAATCCTTCCTTGATCGCCTTTTCGTTCAGGTCGCGGCCGATGAAGACCACCTTCGAGGTGTGCTTCTCGCCGGGCTTCCATTCGCCCTGCACGTCGCCGTCGAGGATCATGTGAACGCCCTGGAAGACGAAGCGCTTCGGCTCGTTCGGGAACGCCACGATACCCTTGCAGCGCAGGATGTTCGGCCCCTCGACCTGCGTGAGGTTCGAGATCCAGGGCATGAACTTTTCCGGATCCACCTCGCCGTCGATGGCGACGGAGACGGATTGCATCTCCTCGTCGTGGTGATGGTGGTGGCCTTCCTCCAGGAAGTCGGGCTCCAACTCGATGATCCGGTCGAGGTCGAAGGCCTTGCGGTCGAGCACCTCGGAGATCGGGATGGCGCAGTTCTGGGTGCGGTGGACCTTGGCGTAGGGGTTGATGGCGCGGATGCGCGCCTCGACCTCCTCCAGTTCCGTCTCGGAGACGAGATCGATCTTGTTGAGGATGATCACGTCCGCGAAGGCGATCTGGTTCTTCGCCTCGGGCGCGTCCTTCAGCCGGTCGGACAGCCACTTGGCGTCGGCGACGGTCACCACGGCGTCGAGGCGGGCGGTGTCGGAGACGTCCTGGTCCATGAAGAAGGTCTGGGCCACGGGGGCCGGGTCGGCCAAGCCGGTGGTCTCGACGATGATGGCGTCGAACTTGCCCTTGCGCTTCATCAGCCCGTCGAGAATGCGGATCAGGTCGCCGCGCACGGTGCAGCAGATGCATCCGTTGTTCATCTCGAACACTTCCTCGTCGGCGCCGACGACGAGCTCGTTGTCGATGCCGATCTCGCCGAACTCGTTGACGATCACGGCATATTTCTTGCCGTGCTGCTCGGTGAGGATGCGGTTGAGAAGGGTGGTCTTGCCGGCGCCGAGATAGCCTGTGAGGACAGTGACGGGAATCTTGTCGGTCATCGCGATAATCCGCAACTTTCATCCTCCCCTTGAGGGGGAGGATCGGCCGAACAGGCCGAGGTGGGGTGGAAACACCAGACTGGGTGAGGTTGCGCTGCCACCCCACCCCGGAGCGCTTACGCGCTCCGACCCTCCCCCTCAAGGGGAGGATGGCTTTCAGCTCGACAGAGCCGCGCTGAAAGCCCTTATATTGTGTCTCATCATATCAATGTAAGTGGCAGCAGGGCCGTTCTCGTTCGAGAGCGCGTCGGAATAGACCCGTTCTCCGATTCTAGCGCCTGTTTCCTGGGCTATGCGCTCCATCAGGCGGGCGTCCGAGACGTTCTCCACGAAGACGGCGGTGATCTTCTCGCGCCTGATCTGCTGGATGATCCGGGCCACGTCCTTGGCGGAGGCCTCCGATTCCGTCGAGACGCCCTGAGGGGACACGAAGTCGATGCCGTAGGCCGCCTCGAAATAGCGGAAGGCATCATGGGAGGTGATGAGCTTGCGCCGCTCGGGGGGGATCTTGGCGACGAGGCCTTTCACCTCCGCGTCCAGCCCGTCGAGCCGGTTGAGATAGGAGCTGGCATTGGCCTCGTAGACCGTCTTGCCGGCTGCGTCGGCGGCGATCAGGGCATCGCGGATGTTGGCCACGTAGATCTTGGCGTTGCCGATGTTCTGCCAGGCATGGGGGTCGGCACCACCATGATCGTGAGCATGGTGATTGTCTTCGCCGGACAGGGTCTTGATGCCCTTGGCGGCTTCGACCTTCACCGCCTTGGTGCCCGAGGATTTCACGAGGCGGTCGATCCAGCCCTCGAACTTCAGCCCGTTGGTGAAGACGACCTTCGCTTCGGACAGGCGCCGTCCGTCGGCGGGCGTCGGGGAATAGACATGCGCGTCGCCGTTCGGGCCGACGAGGGTCGTCACCTCGACGCGCTCGCCGCCGACATTGCGCACCATGTCGCCGAGGATCGAGAAGGTTGCGACTACCTTCAGCTTCTCGACATTCTGCGCAACCACCGGCAGCGACGAGGCGGCAAGGGTGAGGCATCCTGCCAGAAGGGATACGGCAGCTCTTCGCGTCAGCATGGATCTTGATCCTTGATGAGGAGGGTCAGGCTTCCAGATGCCTGCCGGGCCATGCGAGCCACAGCAGGCCGTCCTCGCGCCCGAGCACGAGGGAGATCACGTAGACGGCGCCGGCCGAGAGGATGATCGCCGGTCCCGCGGGCAGCTCCGCATGGAACGAGAGCAGGAGGCCGCTCAATCCGGACAGGATGCCGATGGCGATGGAGACCAGCATCATCATGGTGATGTCGCTGGTCCAGAAGCGCGATGCGGCGGCGGGCAGCATCATCATGCCGACGGAGAGCAGGGTTCCGAGCGCATGGAAGCCTCCGACGAGGTTCATCACGACGAGCCCGAGGAAGATCAGGTGCGTCGGCGTGCCGGCACGGCTCACGGAGCGCAGGAAGATCGGATCAACGCATTCGAGCACGAGCGGCCGGTAGAGCACCGCGAGGGCCAGAACCGTGATGGTCGAGATGGAGGCGAGCAGCAGCAGCGTGCTGTCGTCGAGGGCGAGCACCGTGCCGAACAGCACATGGAGCAGGTCCACGTTCGAGCCGCGAAGCGACACGATGGTGACACCGAGCGCCAGGGACAGCAGGTAGAACGCCGCGAGCGAGGCATCCTCCTTCAGGGAGGTGAAGCGGGAGACGAGGCCCGCCGCGACCGCGACGATCACGCCCGCGAACAATCCGCCGACGGTCATGGCCGGCAGCGACAGTCCAGCCACGAGATAGCCCACGGCCGCGCCGGGCAGGATCGCATGGGCCATGGCGTCGCCGGTCAGGCTCATGCGGCGCAGCATCAGGAAGACGCCCACGGGCCCGCCGCCGAGCGCGATGGCGATCACGCCCACGAGGGCGCGCTGCATGAACTCGAATTCGGAGAACGGCGTATAGAACAGGTCGAGCATGAGCGGTTCCCTACGCGACGTTGCGGTGGCAGATTTCCGCGTGCGGATCGTAGGCCTCGACCATGCGCCGGGCCTTCAGGAGATTCTCGGGGTTCAGCACCTCGACCGTCTCGCCCCAGGCCACCGGCTCGCGGGCGATCAGCAGGGTCTGCGGGAAGGCGCGCCTGACCATGTCGAGATCGTGCAGCACGGCGACGACGGTGCGGGCTTCCGCATGCCAGCGGCGCACCAGATCGAGCAGGTCGGCGGTCGTCTTGGCGTCGATGGCCGTGAACGGCTCGTCGAGCAGGATCACCGGGGCATCCTGGAGGAGAAGGCGCGCGAAGAGCGCCCGCTGCATCTGTCCGCCCGACAGGGTCGAGATCGGGCGCCGCTCGAAGCCGGTCAGCCCCACGGCCGCCAGGGCCTCGTCGATCCTGGCGCGGTCCCGCCGGGAGATGCCGCCGAAAAGGCCGGTGCGGGACCAGAGGCCCATGGCGACCAGATCGTAGACGGAGAGCGGAAACGACCGGTCGATCTCGGCGGCCTGAGGCAGATAGGCGATGCCCGGGGAGGCATGGCAGCGGATATGGCCTTCGAGGGGCTTGAGCGTGCCGACGATGCCCTTGAGCAGGGTCGACTTGCCGGCCCCGTTGGGGCCGACGACCGCCATCAGGCAGCCGGAGGGGATCTCCCCATCGAGGTGATGCACGGCGGGCCTGCGGCCGTAGCCCAGGGTCACCTCATCGAAACGGACGGCGGCCGATGCTGCGGACATGCGTTACCCCATCACGCCAAGGACCAGCACCCACAACCCCGCCAGCAGGACGGCCGTTCCGGCCAGACGCTGCCCGACCGAGAGGCGCAGGAGCGAGAAGGTCGGAGCGGCGGCAATCGCCCGATGCTCGTGGGAATGATGGTGATGGCCATGCGACATGGCCCCTACATAGACCGGATCGGCTGCTATTTCCAGGGGCGTATAGTATTTTATACGCCCCCATCAAACGTATGGTTTATATGGAGATATCTCAGAACGCAGGATGGTACTGATAGAGCCAGGTTTCGCTCAGGACCTCGTTCTCGTTGCGCAGGTAGCAGCGCATCTCCACCGGCTCCGTTCCGGTTACGGTGAGGTCGAATTGGGTGCGCCAATGACCGGGCACGTTGTTGGGCACCGCCTCAGTGAGGATGTTCGAGAACTCGCCCCGGGAGGCGCTGAGGACCGGCCGGGGGATCACGCCGTTCGGCAACTTGGTCAGGGGCTCGCCCAGGAACTCCACCATGAACTTGCGCACGCCCTTCGGCCGGACGGTGCCGGCCTGCCCGCCGTTGCCGAAGCGGGTGGCGACCACGCGGGCAAGCGGGGTCGGATAGGGCTCCTCCGCCGACCAGTGCATCCGGTAGCGCAGCTCGATGGCCTGGCCCGCGCGCACCGGGTCCGCCGGCACCCACATGGTCACGATGTTGTCGTGGATCTCGTCGTCGGTGGGGATCTCGACGAGCTGGATGGAACCCCGGCCCCAGGTGCCCTGCGGCTCGATCCAGAGGGACGGACGGCGGTTGTAATAGACGCCGTCGAGGTAATGGTCGAAGTTCCGGTCGCGCTGGAGCAGGCCGAACCCCTTGGGATTCTCGTCCGCGAAAGCCGAGGTGATGATGCGCGGCGGGTTGTTGAGCGGCCGCCAGATCCGCTCGCCGCTGCCGGTCCACATGGCGAGCCCGTCCGAATCGTGGATCTCCGGGCGCCAGTCGATGGCGGTGATCTTCGACTTCTCGGAGTACCAGTACATGGAGGTCAGGGGAGCGAGGCCGAGGCGGCTCACGTCCTGGCGCATGAAGACGGCGGCATCGATGTCCATGATGACGGCGGCCGCCCGCTGCATGACGAACCGGTAGGCGCCGGCGACGCTCGGGCCGTCGAGCAGGGCATAGACCGTGACCGTATCCTGGCCCGGCTGCGGGGTCTCGAAATAGACATGGGTGAAGTCGGGGAACTCCTCGTTCTTCCCGAAAACGGCCACGTCCACGGCAAGGCCGCGGGCGGAGAGGCCGTACTGGTAGAGCTCGCCGATGGCCCGGAAATAGGAGGCACCGAGGAAGGCCACCCAGTCGTTCTTCCTCCAGTCGAGCTTGCCGTTGCGGGCCTCCTGGAAACGGAAGCCGGCGAAGCCCGAATTGTCCGGCAGCTTCCGGGCCGGCGAATCCGCCGGCATGTCGAAGTAGTCGCTGTCGTAGATGATCTCGCGGGATTGGCCCCCCTCGATCACATGCATGCGCACCGGCTTCTGGAAGAAGCGCCCCAGGTGGAAGAAGGTGACGGGGAACTCGCTGGGACCATTGGCCCAGAGCGCCAGATCGGTCTTGAACCGGATCTTGCCGTGGGCATCGTAGTCGATCTGGGCCAGCACCTCGGGGGAGGGGCTCTGCGGCGCCACATAGGGCGAGCGGGCCATGTCCTGCGCCCGCTTCTTCAGATTTTCGAACGAGAACGGGGAGGGGATCCCCATTTTCAGGCCCTGCTGGGCCAGGGCTTTCCCTGAAAAGCCCTGCGCGGCAAGGGCGGCCGTGGCGGTTGCGGTTTGGAGGAAGCGGCGGCGATTGATCATGGATGAGCGCATGGGTCTGAGAAAGGACGCACCCCTACCGACCAAGGTGGCAGGATTAAGTCCCTCTTAGCCTCTTGAGAAATCTTCGTCAGCGGTCAATGTTGGCCCACACACAGGCGTAGCGACAATTACGCCGTCAGATAGGGAGTACGTCATGTATCGAACAGTCATGCGCCGCGTCGTCGGCGCAGCGGCCGCCATTGCGCTTGCGGGCGCCAGCGTTCCGGCCCAGGCTCAGGATTTCATCAACATCCTGACCGGTGGCACCTCGGGCGTCTATTATCCGATGGGTGTCGCTCTCTCCAAGATCTTCACGGAGAAGGTCCAGGGCTCCCGCCCGTCGGTCCAGGCCACGAAGGCATCGGTGGAAAACCTCACCCTCCTGCAGCAGGGCAAGGGCGAGATCGGCTTCACCCTCGGCGACAGCCTCGCCATGGGCTGGGCGGGTGACGAGGAAGCCGGCTTCAAGAGCAAGCTCGACAAGCTGCGCGGTATCACGGCCATCTACCCGAACTACATCCAGATCGTCGCGACGCAGGAATCCGGCATCAAGTCGCTCGCGGATCTGAAGGGCAAGCGCCTCTCGGTCGGAGCGCCGAAATCCGGCACCGAGCTCAATGCCCGGGCCATCCTCCAGGGCGCGGGCCTCACCTACAAGGATCTCGGCAAGGTCGAATACCTGCCCTTCGGCGAATCGGTCGAACTGATGAAGAACCGCCAGCTCGACGCCACCCTGCAATCGGCCGGCCTCGGCGTCTCGTCGATCCGCGACCTGTCTACTTCGGTGCCGATCGTCGTGGTGGAGATCCCGGCCGCCGTCGTGGAGAAGGTCGGCACGCCCTACATCAAGGCCACGATTCCGGCCAATACCTATGGGGGGCAGACCGCTCCCGTGCAAACGGCCGCCGTCGTGAACTATCTCGTCACCCATTCCGGCGTGAAGGACGAGACCGTCTACCAGATGACCAAGGCGATCTACGAGAGCCTGCCGGAGCTTGCAGCCGCCCACGCGGCCGCCAAGGACATCAAGCTCGAGAGCGCGCTTGCCGGCATGCCCGTTCCGATGCATCCGGGCGCGCAGCGCTATTTCGACGAGAAGGGCGTGAAGAAATAAGGCACCTAAACCCTTCGAACGATTTACAATCCGGCCGGAGCAGGTGAACTGCTCCGGCTTTTTCATGCCGAGAAATTTCAGTCTAAGGGAGACCACGCCATGAGTCAGGGTGTGAACGCATCTGGGGTCGCAACGCTGGAGGCGCCGTCGACGCCCGTGGCGAACCCGGAGCACGGTCTCCCGGAGAATTTCGGTGAAGGCCTTCTCGGCAAGCTCCTGTTCTGGATCGCGGTGGCCTTCTCCACCTTCCAGATCATCACTGCCTTCGGCATTCCTCTCGACAGGCCGTTCTTCGCCAGCATTACGCTGATTTATCTTGTCGGCGCGGCCTTCGTGGCCTGGGCCGGCTGGCTCGTCTTCCTTCGCCTCACCGGCCGGAACGTCATCAACGGGGTGCTGGCCCTGGCCGCGCTTGTGGTTACTTACGGACTCATTCTCAAGTTTCCAGGCGGCCTGCCGAGCCAAGTGGTGCGCGCGATCCATGTGGGGTTCCTGAGCCTCGTGGCGGGCGCCATGCTGGCGAACCACAAAGCCCGCAGCCCCGCCACCGTGGCACTCGGATGGCTCGTCGGCCTCGCCGGATTCGGCATCGGCCTCTATCACTGGGGGCTTTACGAAGAGCTCCTGGTCCGCGCCGGTGAGCTCACGCAGGGCGACATGATCGTAGGCATCGCGGCCATCGCGATCCTGCTCTACCTCGTCTGGCGCGTCATGGGGCCGGCGCTGCCCATCGTGGCGGGCTTGTTTCTGGCCTATTGCCTGTTCGGCAATTATCTGCCGGCACCCTTCGATCATCGCGGCTATTCCCTGGAGCAGGTGATCGAGCACATGTCCTTCGGGACGGAGGGGCTCTACGCCACGCCGACCCTGGTCTCCGCCACCTACATCTTCCTGTTCATCCTGTTCGGCGCCTTCCTCGAGCGCGCCGGCATGATCCAGCTCTTCACCGATGTGGCGATGGGCCTGTTCGGAAGCGCTACCGGGGGACCGGCGAAGGTCGCGGTCTTTTCCTCCGCCCTGATGGGAACGATCTCCGGATCGGGCGTCGCTAACGTTGTCTCGACGGGGCAATTCACCATTCCGCTCATGAAGCGCTTCGGCTATCGCTCCGAATTCGCGGGCGGCGTCGAGGCGACCGCCTCGATGGGCGGGCAGATCATGCCGCCGGTCATGGGCGCGGTCGCCTTCATCATGGCCGAGACCATCGACGTGCCCTACGTCGAGATCGTCAAAGCCGCGATCATCCCGGCCGTCCTCTATTATGCCTCCGCCTTCCTCGCCGTGCATCTCGAAGCCGGTAAGTCCGGGCTGATGGGCCTCTCCCGCGCGGAGCTGCCCAGCGCCGCACGGGCTCTCAAGGAGAAGTGGCATCTCATCCTGCCGCTCGCCGTTCTCGTCTATCTGCTGTTCTCCGGCTATACGCCGCTCTTCGCCGGCTCCATCGGCCTGGCGCTCACGGTGGTGCTCATCCTGGCCGGTTCCTTCGCGTTCGGCATCCTGAACCAGACCGCGCGCATCATCTTCTGGGTCGGCCTCGGCCTGATCGCCGGCACCTTCCTGTGGCTTGGCGTCACCCTCGTCCTGGCTCTGGTGGCCGTCCTGGTCCTCGCGAGCCTGTTCGTCCGCGGCGGTCCTGAGACCCTGGAGGCTTGCCGCGATGCGCTGGCCGACGGCGCCCGTCAGGCCCTTCCCGTGGGTCTCGCCTGCGCGGTCGTGGGCATCGTGATCGGTACGATGACGCTCACCGGCATCGGCACGATCTTCGGCAATTGGGTCGTGTCCATCGGAAAGGATTCGCTCATCGCATCGCTGGTTCTGACGATGATCGTCAGCCTGATCCTCGGCATGGGCATCCCGACGATCCCGAATTACATCATCACCTCGTCGCTGGCCGCTCCGGCCCTGCTGACGCTGGGCGTCCCGCTCATCGTCTCGCACATGTTCGTGTTCTATTTCGGCATCATGGCGGACCTGACGCCGCCCGTGGCGCTCGCGGCCTTTGCCGCGGCGCCCATCGCCAAGGCGTCCGGCTTCAGGATCGGCTT
Organism: Microvirga sp. 2MCAF35; assembly: GCF_052115545.1. NCBI lineage: Bacteria > Pseudomonadati > Pseudomonadota > Alphaproteobacteria > Hyphomicrobiales > Methylobacteriaceae > Microvirga > Microvirga sp. 2MCAF35. The sequence continues at coordinate 40,692 of NZ_JBFRGW010000027.1, read as the reverse complement.
CGCGGCGTTGCGGATCGCGCTGCCCGGCTTCGTCATCCCCTATATGGCGGTCTACGATCCGGCACTGATGATGCAGCCGGTGCCCGGCCTGTCCGGTGCGGCCTTCTGGGCGAACGTCGCCTACATGGTGGTGAAGGCGGGCCTTGCCGTCCTGCTCTGGGGCGCAGCCTCCGTGGGGTATCTCAGCACGAGAATGCCCTGGTGGGAGCGGCTTGCCGCGGCGGTGGCGGCGGCCTTCCTGGTTCTGGCGCTGCCGGCTACGGATGAGGTCGGCTTCGCCCTGGCGGCGCTCGTCCTGGGCTTCCACGTCTGGCGATCCCGCCGGGCCGCCGCACCGGCCCTCAGCCGGTGATCTGCCTTCTCGCCGGCTCCAAGGTCGCGCCCCTGATGGCGGGCGCGATCACGCTCGCCTGGACTCATTCGGTCGAAAAGATCGTCTGGGAGGAGGATTGGCGCTCGACGCCGGCAGGGCTTGAACTCGTCGAGGCGCGGGTGCGCGGATCGGGCGCCGGGATGGAGCCGCCCCCGGAGGCCAGGTTCGTCCATGGTGTCTGGTCATGGAAGCCGAACCTGCCGCCGCAGGTTCAGGTGATCATGCGCCGCTCGGGTGCGACGGCGGATTGGCGGATCTGCATCGCGGGACAATGCCGCCCCATGGAGGCCTATGTGCCGCCCGCGGCCGATCCCATCACGATGAAGGCGTGCGAAGAGCCCTAAAGCAGCGGACGCATCTTTTCACGCAGAACCGGTGCCCGCTTCTGCGTTCGATACGCTAGGCCCGCCCGGTCAGCGGCTCGGCGGCGATGCAGCGGCGCCAGAGATGGACGAGGACATAGACGGCGAACAGGCTGAACAGGACCATGAGGGCGTAGCCGACATGTTCGCCGAGTTCGAACAGGCCCGCGAGGGCCCAGCCGGCGGCAATCGCGACGCCGAAAACTTCCGCGCCGACCAGAATCATGATGCTCATGATGGTGATCACGTTGCGCCAGTTGGTGCTTTTCGCCTGAGCCACTTCTGCCTAACTCCAATTGTTGTAAGGGGACTACCCTAAACGCCCCCTCGGGTGCAAGTTCTCCCCGAATCTCATTCCGTCGCGTCCCACATTGAAGAGACCATGGCCGAGACACCCGTTTTCTCGACAGCCGCCGTTGCGGCTCCCCATAGACTCGCCGCCGAGACCGGCCAGACCATCCTGGCGGCGGGCGGCAATGCCATTGAGGCCATGGTGGCCATGGCGGCCACCGTTGCCGTGGTCTATCCGCACATGAACGGCATTGGTGGCGACGGGTTCTGGCTCGTGCGCGAGCCCAAGGGCCGCATTCATGCCCTCGATGCCTCGGGACCGGCCGGCTCGCTCGCCACCATCCAGCGCTACCGGGAGAAGGGATATGACGCCATCCCGCCGCGCGGGCCGGATTCGGCGCTCACCGTGGCGGGTGCGGTCGGCGGATGGGGGCTGGCCCTGGAGCTGTCCAGGGCGCTCGGCGGGCAGCTGCCCCTCGACCTTCTGCTGGGGGATGCCATTCGCCATGCCCGCGATGGATATCCGGTCTCCCGCTCCGAGGAGCGGTTCGTGACCAGCGAGGAAGCAGCCCTCTATGAGGTTCCCGGTTTCGCCGAGGCCTTTCTGGTCGACGGCAGGAGAGCGCCGGAGGGGACGCAGAGGCGGACGCCGCGCCTCGCCGACACCCTGGAGCAGCTCGCCCATGCGGGCCTGGCCGATTTCTACCGCGGCGATGTGGGGCGGGAGATCGCCCTCGATCTGGAGCGGATCGGCAGCCCCATCGCACGCCGCGACCTGGAAACCTATCGCGCGCGTGTCGTGGAGCCTCTGTCGGTCAGGCTGCAGAACTCCACCGTCTACAATCTGCCGCCGCCGAGCCAGGGACTGGCCACCCTGCTGATCCTCGGCATGGTCGATCGCCTCAAGGGGCTCCGGGCCGAGACGCCGGAGCATCATCACGCCCTCATCGAGGCCGCGAAGCGCGCCTTCTCCCTCCGCGATCGGGTGGTCGCGGACCCACGCAACCTCGCTCACGACCCGGCCTCCTTTCTGACGCCCCAGGCGTTGGAGCGGGAAGCCGCTCTCATCGACATGAAGCGGGCCGCCTCCTTTCCGCTGCCGCGCCCCATCGACGGGGACACGATCTGGATGGGGGCCATCGACCGCGACGGGCTCGCCGTGTCCTATATCCAATCCGTGTTCTGGGCCTATGGCTCCGGCTGCCTCCTCCCGGCGACGGGCATCCTCTGGCACAACCGCGGCACGGCCTTTTCGCTCGATCCTACGAGCCGCAACCGGCTGGAGCCCGGCCACCGGCCGCTCCATTCCCTCAATCCGGCCATGGCCGTGTTCGACGATGGGCGGGTGCTGTCCTTCGGGGCGATGGGTGGCGAGACCCAGCCTCAGTTCCTCGGCCAGATCTTTTCGCGCTATGCAGGGGCCGGAATGGGATTGGGAGACGCCGTGGAGGCGCCGCGCTGGCTACTCGATGCGAGGCCGCGCCAGCCCGAGGCCGTGCTGAAGGTGGAGAGCCATTTCGACCCCGGCCTGATCCGCGGCCTCTCGCGGCTCGGCCATACCATCGAGGAGATGGACGAGGCCTATTCCGGACGCTTCGGCCATGCGGGCATGCTGGTGAAGCATCCGCGCAATGGGCGCGTCGAGGCCGTGCATGATCCGCGTTCGGACGGCGGGTCGCTGGGCCTCTAAGCTGCCCAAAGCCCGTAGAGGAGGCTCGCGCCCAGGACCAGCACGAAGGCGGCGGCCAGCAGTTCGAGCCCCGCGATGGCGATGGCTCCCGAGGCTCCCCGACCGCCGGCGAGCCGCAGGGCCACGACCTTGAAGAAGACCGCGAGCGCCGCGATGGCGCCAGTGGTCAGCGCCGTGCCGAGCGCCATGGCGAAGGTCGCCGCGATGCCGGCCGCGAACAGCCCCTGCGACAGGGCGAAGACCAGGACGATGAGGGCGCCCGCGCAGGGCCGGATGCCGGCGGCGATCGCCACGCCCGCCATGTCGCGCCAGCGGGTCAGGCGGCTGAGCTCCTGCGGCGGCGGCATGTGGACGTGGTCGCAATCCTCCTGCACGGCGGCATGGGGATTGCGGGCGAGCGCCATAACGCCCAGCACCTTGCCGGCCTTGCGCCAGGTAATGACGGCGCCAAGCAGGGCCACGGCGACGAAGCTTGCCAGCTCCACGTTCATGGCGAGCTTGTTCATGGTGGAGGCGGTGGCCCGCAGCGCGAGGTTCACGACGGACACGATGGCGATGGCGACGAGCGCCTGCACGAGGGCGGCGGCCAGACTCAGGGCAAAGCCTTTCCGCAAGGCCTTGTCGTCGGCCACGAGATAGGCCGAGATCACGCCCTTGCCATGTCCGGGACCCGCCGCATGAAAGACCCCGTAGGCGAAGCCGACGAGCAGGAGGGAGAACAGGGCGGAGCCGTCCTTCTTCATGGCGCGCACGCCCGCCTGGAGGCTGCCATAGAAGCCGGATTGCACGGACAGGATCCAGGCGCCGATGCTGCCCGAGGGCGTCGCCTCCCGCAAGCCCATGCCGAAGGGGTTGCGCGGCGGCGGCTTGCCGACCGGGCCGAGCCACAGGCCGATCAGCCCCATGCCTAAGGCAACGAGCGCGATGGCCGCGAGCATCAGGCCGAGCCGTCGCGCGAGCGGCGTCCGGCCTACGCGCGGAAGGGCAGGGGCATCGGATGTCAGGGACATGCGATGATGGCCCTGTTGGAATATTCGACGCCGATGTCCTGGGGCTGGATGGCGCCTTCGTTCTGCAGAATCTGCTGCATGCTGGCTTCGAGCGGCTTCGCCTTGGCGATACTCGTTACGCAGCCTTGAGGCGCGTTGGTAAGCGAGATGGCCGCTTGGCCGTCCGAGAGGCTGAAATAGACGAAGAAGGTCGGGTCCTCGATCTCGATGGACACGGCTCCCGAGGGAGCCGCAGGGGCCTTAAGCGGCAGGAAGAACGACATGGCGACCTGGTTCTTCTCCATGGTCATCCGGGCCTCGCGCGGCTGGTCGAAGCTCTGCGGCTTGCCGCGGGCCTTGAGCACCGTGAAATAGTCGAACTCGTTCAGGGAGGCGGCATTCTCATCCGCGAGTTCCTGGAGTTCTTCCGGCGTCAGCTTGCCGTCGTTGTCCTTGTCGAGCCCCTGCGTGACGTAAGCCGTATAGGCCTCGTCGAAGGTCCAGCGGTGGCGCACGCCCGTCACCTTTCCGTCGGGCGCGAAGACGACCTCGGCCTTGGCCGTCACCCATACATGGGGATGCGCGAGGGCCGGCGAGGCCAGGCCCAAACCCAAGGCCGCCAGGGGCATTATCAATCCGAGATGGCGTGTCATGCGTTGCCCCTGAAACGGTGCGGCTCCGAGGCCGGGATCCTGGAAGCGGTATGGGGGTTTCATGGTTAACGGAGGTGAAACGAAGGCGCTCGATTGACGGCCTTCGGAAGATATGTCAGCATTACTGACATATTCACAAAAAAGAAGACCGGAACACCGGCAGCGGAGCAATAGGCTCCAGGAGGATAACGGGTAATGGCCGACGGTCATGGTGCGCTCCGCGACGTAATGCTCGACGACAAATACGATCTCTCCAAGGATCACGTTTTCATTACCGGCACGCAGGCGGTCGTCCGCATGCTGCTCATGCAGCGCGAGCGGGACAGGCTGGCGAGCCTCAGCACGGCCGGGTTCGTCTCCGGCTATCGCGGCTCGCCCATCGGCGGCCTCGACCAGAATCTCTGGCGCGCACGGAAATGGCTGGAAGCCTCCAACATCGTCTTCCAGCCCGGCCTCAACGAGGAACTCGCGGCCACCGCCGTCTGGGGCTCGCAGCAGGCTGAGATCCGCGGCGACGGCAAATATGACGGCGTGTTCGGCCTCTGGTACGGCAAGGGGCCCGGCGTCGACCGCTCCGGCGACGTGTTCCGCCACGCCAATATGGCGGGCTCCTCGAAACACGGCGGCGTGCTCGCCCTCATGGGCGACGACCACACGGCGGAATCCTCCACCGTCGCGCACCAGTCCGAATTCCATTTCGTCGACGTGATGATCCCGATCCTGAACCCGGCGGGCGTTCAGGAGATTCTCGATTACGGCCTCTACGGCTATGCCATGAGCCGCTTCTGCGGCACCTGGGTCTCCTTCAAATGCGTGAAGGACAACATCGAATCGACCGCCTCCGTCGATGCCTCGCTTGACCGGGTGAAGATCGTCATCCCGGAGGATTTCACCATGCCGCCGGGCGGCCTCAACATCCGCAATCGGGACGGCGTGCTCGACCAGGAGGCGCGGCTTCAGGATTTCAAGCGCGACGCCATGCTGGCCTTCGTGCGCGCCAACAATCTCAACCGCATCGTCCTTTCCGGCGGGCGCAATCCGAAGATCGGCATCATCACGGTCGGCAAGTCGTATCTCGATGTGCGCCAGGCCCTCGACGAGCTCGGCCTCGACGAGGTGAAGGCGAACGACATGGGCCTTCGCCTCTACAAGGTCGCCTGCCCCTGGCCGCTCTCACAAGCGGAACTCGCGGATTTCGCACGCGGGCTCGACAAGGTCATCGTGGTCGAGGAGAAGCGTTCCCTCATCGAGGTGCAGCTGCGCGAGGAGCTTTACGGCACCGCCAACCAGCCGCTCTGCATCGGCAAGAAGGACGAGGAAGGACGCTGGCTCTTCCCCGTGAAGGGCGCACTCGATCCCAACGACATCGCCATCGTCATCGGCGAGCGGTTGCTCGCCTATCACAACAACGACGATCTGCGCGGGCGCGTGACGCGGCTTCGCCATGCGCAAGAGGTGCTGACGACGACCGGCGACGTGGCCACCCGCGTGCCGCATTTCTGCTCCGGCTGCCCGCACAATTCCTCCACGAAGGTGCCGGAAGGCATGCGCGCCTATGCGGGCATCGGCTGCCATTACATGGTGCAGTGGATGGACCGCTCCACCGAAGGCTTCACCCAGATGGGCGGCGAGGGCGCGAACTGGATCGGCGAGGCGCCGTTCTCCAAGCGCGGCCACGTGTTCCAGAACCTCGGCGACGGCACCTACAACCATTCGGGTGTTCTGGCCCTGCGCTGGGCGATCCACACCAAGACCAACGTCACCTACAAGATCCTCTTCAACGACGCGGTCGCCATGACTGGCGGGCAGCCGCATGAGGGCCAGCTCACCGTCGACATGATCGCCCGTCAGGTGCGCGAGGAGGGCGTGGAGCGCATCGCTCTCGTGACCGACGAGCCGCACAAATACCCGAAGGAGATCCGCTGGCCCGCAGGCATGACGATCCACCACCGCAGCGAGCTCGATGCGGTGCAGCGCCAGCTCGCGGACGTTCCCGGCGTGACGGCGATGATCTACGACCAGACCTGCGCGTCCGAAAAGCGCCGCCGTCGCAAGCGCGGTGAGTTCCCGGATCCGGACAAGCGCGTAATCATCAACGATCTCGTGTGCGAGGCCTGCGGCGATTGCTCGGTTCAGTCGAACTGCGTCGCCGTGCAGCCGGTCGAGACCGAATTCGGCCGCAAGCGCCAGATCGACCAGTCGAACTGCAACAAGGATTTTTCCTGCGTGCAGGGCTTCTGCCCCTCCTTCGTGACGGTGCACGGAGCCAAGATCAGGAGGGCCGCTCCCGAGACGGTGTCGACGGACGGCATGGCGTTCAAGCCGCTGCCCGATCCCGTGATCCCGGCCATCGACCGCACCTTCAACGTGATCGTCACCGGCATCGGCGGCACCGGCGTCGTGACCATCGGGGCGATCCTCGGTATGGCGGCCCATCTCGAAGGCAAGGGGCTGGGCATGATCGATATGGCCGGCCTCGCCCAGAAGGGTGGCGCGGTCTACAGCCATGTGCGGCTCGCCAACAACCAGGACGACATCCACGCCATCCGCGTGAGCGCGGAATCAGCCCATCTCGTCCTCGGCTGCGATCTCGTGGTGACGGGTACGAAGAAGGTGCTGGCCTCCGTGAAGGAAGGGCAGACCGCACTCGTGGTGAACACTGCGGAGGTCATGCCGGGCGAGTTCACCCGCAATGCCGATTTCTCCCTGCCGACCGAGCGCCTGAAGCGTGCGATCAAATCGGCGGCGGGCCAGGACGGCGTGTCCTTCGTCGACGCGACGGCGATTGCCACGGCGTTTCTCGGCAATGCCATCGCGGCGAACATGTTCATGCTGGGCTACGCCTATCAGGTTGGCCGCGTTCCGCTCTCGGGCGCTGCCATCGAGAAGGCGATCGAGCTCAACGGCGAGGCGGTGAAGATGAATCTCGCCGCTTTCACCTGGGGCCGCCGCGCGGCGGCCGAGCCTGAGCTGATTGCCGCCATGATGAGCGAGCTGAAGGCGCCGACGGAATCGCGCAAGATCTCCGAGACCCTGGACGAGGTGATCGAACGGCGTGTGGCGTTCCTCTCCGAGTACCAGAGCAGGCGGTATGCCCGACGCTACCGGACGCTCATCGAACGTGTCCGCACAGCGGAGGACAAGGCCGTGCCGGGCTCGACCGCGCTCACCGACGCAGTAACGCGCTCATTGTTCAAGCTCATGGCCTATAAGGACGAGTACGAGGTGGCGCGTCTCTACACGAACGGCCATTTCGAGAAACAGGTTGCGTCGGCCTTCGAGGGCGAGAACCTGCGCTACGAATTCCATCTCGCACCGCCGCTGCTGGCGCGCAAGGATCCGGTAACGGGCCTTCCGAAGAAGATGAGCTTCGGGCCTTGGATGATGAAGGCCTTCCGCGTTCTCGCCGGCTTGAAGCCGCTGCGCGGCACCCCGCTCGACGTCTTCGGCTACACCCACGAGCGCCGCACCGAGCGTCAGCTGATCCGCGAATTCGAGGGGGTGATCGAGGAGATCGTCGCGAAGCTGAATGCCGGCAACCACGCTGCGGCGGTCGGGCTCGCCGGCATCCCGCAGAAGATCCGCGGCTTCGGTCACGTCAAGGAGCGCAATCTGAAAGCCGCGAAGACGGAGGAGGCGGATCTTCTCGCCAAGTTCCGCGCTGATCAGCAGCCTGTGGCTGTGGCGGCGGAGTGAAGGTTGAGCCTTTCCTTGTCATGGCCGGGCTTGTCCCGGCCATCCCGATCCGGTGAAGCGCCGCGCCTCAATCAATCGAGATCACCGGCACAAGGCCGGTGATGACGTCGTATCGAGAGGCTCGTCACCCCCGCGCCTGTGCCTCGACGAAGCTCTTCGCGACGGTCTGTACGTTCGCTTCGTTGAGGCCCGCCACGCACATGCGGCCCGAGCCCACGAGATACACACCATCCCGCTCGCGCATGGTATCGACCTGCTGGGCGCTTAAGCCCGTGTAGCTGAACATGCCGCGCTGATTGAGCAGGAAGCTCACATCGATCTCGTTCGAGAGGGCGCGGATGTGCTCGGCCAGAAGCTTGCGCATGGAATCCATACGATTGCGCATGGTCTCGACCTCACCGGCCCATTGGGCGCGCAGCTCGGCGCTGCCGAGCACGGTCGCCACGAGAAGGCCGCCCGTCATCGGCGGGCTCGAATAGCTGCGGCGCACGGCGAGCTTCAACTGGCCGAGCACGCGCTCGGCCTCGTCGGCATTGCTGCAAACGAGGCTCAAGCCTCCGCAGCGCTCGCCGTAGAGCGAGAAGTTCTTCGAGAAGGAATTGGCCACGAGGCAACTCGCCCGTTCCGCGTAACGGCGCACGAAGGCGGCATCCTCGTCGAGACTGGTGCCGAAGCCCTGATAGGCCATGTCGAACACGACGATGTGGCGCTTGGCGAGCAGCACATCCGTGATGGCGGCCTGCTGGCGCTCGTCGAGATCGACGCCGGTCGGGTTGTGGCAGACGGGCTGAAGCACCACGATGGAGCCGTTCTCGGCCGCTTCAAACGCCTTGACCATGCCGTCGAAATCGACCGAACGGTTGGCGCGATCCCAATAGGGATAGGTCGCGGTCGTAAAGCCCGCGCGCTGGAACAAGCCGTGATGGTTCTCCCAGGTCGGGTCGCTGACGAGCACCGTGCGGCCGGGAGCGTGCTTGGCCAGGAAGTCCGCCGCGATGCCCACCGCGCCCGTGCCGCCGAGGGTCTGGATGGTGGCGATGCGCTTCTCGGCCCGAGCTGGATGGCTGTCGCCGAAGACGAGCTTCTGCACGCCGTCGCGATAGCCCGCATGGCCTTCCATGGGCAGATACGGTCGTTCCGCGAAGCCGGTCCGCTCATAGGCGGTCCTGACCGCTCCCAGAACCGGGATGCGGCCCCTCTCGTCGGTGTAGACGCCGATGCTGAGATTGACCTTCTCCGTGCGCGGATCGGCCTTGAAGGCATCGTTGAGGGAAAGGATCGGGTCGCCTGCGAAGGCCTCGACCTGTCCGAAGAGGGATTCCGTCATGCTGATCTCCAAGTCCGTCGCGGCTGCATCCTCGCGACCACATTCTTCGCTGCGGCGAGACCTAGCACATCGTGCGGAAAAGTGGATCCGGTTTTCCGCCTCAACGATGTGCTCATCAAAGAAGGAGCATCGGATGGATCCCAAAAGTGCAAATCCACTTTTGGGTCCGATGCTCCAGACCCAGAAGAGGTTCCTCGGCAAGGTTCTTCATGAAAGCGTCAGGTATCGAGCCGCCAATCGACAGGCTCCAGGCCCTTTCCGGACAGCCAGGCATTGGCGCGGCTGAACGGGCGGGTTCCCCTGAAATCGTTCAGCCGGTTGAGCGGGGACGGGTGACCCGCCTCGATCACGAGGTGCTTCGTCCGGTCCACGAGAGCCGCCCGCTTGCGGGCCGGAGCACCCCAGAGCAGGAAGACGACGGCGGGCTGCTGCGCGGAGATCGCCGCGATGGCCTGATCGACCAGGGCCGACCAGCCGAATTTCATGTGCGCTCCCGATTGCCCGGCTTCGACCGTCAGCGCCGTGTTGATGAGCAGCACACCCTGCTTCGCCCATTTCGACAAGTCACCCGATTTCGGCATCGGGACGCCCAGGTCGTCGGCCATCTCGGCCAGGATCGTGCGGAGCGAAGCCGGAAGCCGCCGGGAGCCGCGATAGGAGAAGGCGAGGCCGTGGGAATCCCCGGGCGTCGGGTAGGGATCCTGGCCGAGGATGACGACCTTCACCTTGTCGAGGGGCGTAAGCGAGATGCTCGTAAACACCGCGTCAGGCGGCGGGAGAACCTGGGCGCCCGAGGCAATGACCGCATCGGCCTTGGCGGCCACCGTCTCGGCACTTCCGTCCTCGAAGAAAGGAAGCCTCAGCCACCCGGCCGCTTGGGGCTTGGCGCGGAAATCGGCGAGGGCTTGGCTGATGGGGCCGGTCATGAAGAAAGCATGCCTTTCAGTAAGCAGGGGGCGTTGGTGTGCCGGCTAAACGGGTCGGCAAGGATCGGTGAAAAAGACATCAGGCGTGCCGCTGATCCGGGCGTCGGGCCCGTCGACAGGATGTTACTTCTGTGACACGTTGCCGGTCTAGGTTCCATGTCCTTCAGCCCTGGTTCCAACTTTCTACGAGGACCTTCATGATGTTTCAGAGCCGCCCTTCCGCTGCGTTTCGCGCCGGGTTTCTCGGATTGTCCATGCTTCTGTCGGGCACGGCCCTGGCGCAGGAGGCCGTGACCATCCGCTTCGTCCAGACCAACGACATCGACCGCATGAGCCCCGAAAAGGGCCGCGGCGGCTTCGCCAAGCTCGCGACGGTGATCAAGGAGGAGAAGGCCAAGGGCAATGCCTTCTTCGTCCATGCGGGCGACACCATCTCCCCGTCGCTCCTGTCGGGCTTCGACAAGGGTGCCCACATCATCGACATCCTCAACCACATGGGCGTCGATGCCATGGTGCCCGGCAACCACGAATTCGATCTCGGCGATGCGGCTTTCCGCGCCCGCATGGCGGAGGCCAAGTTCGACGTGCTCGCCACCAATATCGTCGACGGCAACGGCCTGCCGGCCAACACCAAGCCGGACAAGATGGTCGAGGTGCAGGGCGTGAAGATCGGCTTCTTCGGCCTCACCACGGAAGAAACCCCGATCGCGTCGAGCCCCGGTACCATCAGGTTCTCCTCCACCATCGATACCGCACGCGCCAAGGCGAAGGAAATGCGCGAGAAGGGCGCCGACATCGTCGTCGCGGTTGCTCACACTCCCCTGGAAGTGGACATGATCGTCGCCCGTTCCGCCGGCGTGGACCTGATCGTCGGCGGTCATGACGAGCACCTGCTCGCCTTCTATGACGGCAAGGTGGCTCTCACCGAATCGGAATCTCAGGGAAATTACGTCATCGTGACGGAGCTCGCCGTGACGAAGGCGACCAAGGACGGCAAGACCACCGTCACCTGGACGCCGAACTTCCGCATCGTCGACAGCGCCACCGTGAAGCCCGATCCTGAGATCGAGGCCGTGGTGAAAGGCTACGAGGACAAGCTCTCCAAGGAACTCGACGTGGAGATAGGCGTGACGGAAACGCCGCTCGACAGCCGCCGCGCGACGGTACGCGGAGGCGAGGCCGCAATGGGCAACCTCGTGGCCGATGCCCTGAAGGCGTCGGTCGGAGCTGATGTCGCCATCACCAATGGCGGCGGCCTTCGTGCCGACAAGCAGTACGAGGCCGGCCAGAAGCTGACCCGCCGCAACATCCTGGCCGAGATGCCCTTCGGCAACACGACCGTGCTGCTCGAGGTCACGGGCGCCCAGATCAAGTCCGCGCTCGAGAACGGCGTGAGCCAGGTGCGCGAACTCGGCGGCCGCTTCCCGCAGGTTTCCGGCATCGTGGCGGAGGTCGACGTGAAGGAGCCTGTCGGCAGCCGCGTGAAATCGGTCAAGATCAACGGCGAGCCGCTCGACCCGGCGAAGATCTACAAGCTCGCCACGAACGACTTCATGGCCCGTGGCGGCGACGGCTACCGCGCCTTCACGGAGGCCAAGTCCCTCGTCGACGTGTCGGCCAGCCAGCTCATGGCGAGCCAGGTGATCGACTATGTCGCCAAGGCCGGCAAGGTGGCGCCGAAGGTCGAGGGCCGCATCGTCCTGCGCTGATCCGACCGCTGCCTTTTCCTGTCCGCGCCGGGGTTCTCACGAGCCCCGGCGTTTTTCGTGCGATGACGTTTCCGGCGTGACGTTCGGGCGCATTTTCCTAGTCCCGCAGCGCGATAGTTCGTTCGCCTCTGGTCAAGGGAGCAGCGAAACTTAAATTCCCTCTCCATCAAAGGCGTTTGCTGTGCCATTCTGGCCGTGCAACGGCGAATCTCCCAGTCAAAAACGGTCTTCCCTTGCAGTTTTACACGCGCCCGGAATCGATCAGCCTGTCCCAGAAGCGGCGTCGCCGTTCCCTTGCGCGCGGACGGCTGACCCTGTTCATGGGCCTGTTCGGGGTTGCGTTCATTCTCCTGACCTTCGGCTACATCGCCTGGGAGCAGCGCAACCGCCTGATCCAGCGCAATGAGGACGACCTTCGAAACGCGGCCTTCTTCCTGGCCGATCATACGGCCAGACTCCTGGAGGTCACGGATCTGACCCTGAGACAGGCCGCCACCCTGGTGCAGGGGCGCAGCTGGGACCAGATCGAAGCGTCGAAGCCGCTGTGGCAGCAGCTTCACACCGTGCAGGACACGCTGCCCTTCATCGAGGACGTGTGGCTCAACGACTCGAGCGGTCGCCTGCGCCTCACATCGGAACAGTTCCCGACTCCATCGTCGAACCTCTCGGGGCGCGACGTCTTCAGCGCTCAGATGCGTGCCGACCAAGGATTGTTCATCGGGGAGCCGATCCTCGGGAGCACGACGAAGACCCCGACTTTCATGATCAGCCGGCGCCTGCAGGATGGGAACACGGAATTCGGCGGCATCGCGGCGGTGACCGTCTCCCTGTCCTATTTCTACGATTACTGGTCGAAGATCCGATTGCCGAAGGGCAGCCGGGTCGTCCTGATGCGCGCATCCGACGGTTCGGTCATCGCGCAGCATCCATCGCCTCCGGACGGCCTCTCCTTCTCTCCCATCGACGGGGCCGCTTTCAACAGGGCTCTGGCCTCCTCCTCCCAGGCCGGCCTCTATTCCTTCGTCAGCCTGGGCCAGGAACGCGTCGGCGCCTATCGTCAGATCGATGCGATGCCGCTTTATATCGGCGTCAGCATGCCGGAGGATGCCTATTGGACGCCGTGGTTCGTCCAGACGCGGCTCTACGGCGCCTTCGCGCTGATCGCTCTTCTGGCCCTGCTCGCCCTGACGGTGCTGGCCTCGGAGCAGTTTCACGAACAGGCCGCCGATGCGGCGCTCCTCGAGCGGCAGGTGGCGCTACGGACAAGCGAGCTGCGCACCGAGACCGCCGCCCTGGAGATTCTCAACCGCACCGGCAGCGTCCTTGCCGCCGAACTCGACATCGACCGCATCATCGAGAGCGTCGTCGATGCCGGGATCGAGCTGACCGAGGCCCAGTTCGGCGCCTTCTATTGCGGCGCGTCCCAGAGCGAGCGGGAGCATTACGGTAAATTCGAGCCCGCAAGTCTGCGCGATGCCTTCACCGCTCTCGCCATCCGGGAGATCTGCGCCCCTGCCTTCCATGAAGGCAAGACGGTCCGCCTGGACGACATAGCCGTCGAGCAGGGGCACGACGGCACGCCCTTCACCCTGGACGCCACCCCGGGCCAGCCTGTGATCCGCAGCATCCTGGCCGTTCCCGTCGTGCTGCGCACCGGAGACACCCATGGCATCCTCGTCTTCGGGCACGAGCGGGCGGGGATGTTCAACCGTCGCTCGGAGCGCCTGCTGGCGGGCCTGACGGCCCAGGCGGCCATCGCGCTCGAGAACAGCCGCCTCTACCGGAATGCGCAGAGCGAGATCGAGGAGCGCAAGCAGGCCCAGACCCAGCAATCCCTGCTCATCCGCGAACTCCATCACCGGGTGAAGAACACCCTGGCTACGGTCCAGGCGGTGGTGGGGGCGACAGCACGCTCCGCGCTCAGCATCGACGATTTCTACCAGGCCTTCGTCGGACGCATCATCTCGCTGGCCAACACCCATTCCCTGTTGACCGAGGCCGTGTGGCAGACCGCGTCCCTGCGGGAGATCCTGGAAAAGGAGCTCCGGCCCTACAACGACGCCTCGGCCGAGCGCATCGTCTTCCACGGCCCCGAGGTCGATCTGCCGTCCGAGGCGGCCGTGCCCATCGGCATGGCGCTCCATGAATTGACCACCAACGCGGCCAAATACGGCGCCCTCTCGGTTCCTGGCGGCAAGGTCTCGATTTCCTGGAAGGCCGAACCGGCCGAGGACGGGACTCGCTTGGGACTCGTCTGGGAGGAGCGGGGCGGACCTGTCGTTTCCTCGCCGACGCGCCAGGGTTTCGGTTCGCGCCTGCTCCACCGGGTTCTGGCCACTCAGCTCAACGCCAAGGTAGAAACGGATTTCGAACCGGCGGGATTGCGCGTCGCCATCGATGCCGTGCTCAAGCAGGCACGGTTCCCGGACATGGGTGTCTGATAAGCCGACGCGCAAGGTCGGTTTGCAGGCAATCCTGACGATGCGGTGAGGCGTCCTGTTGGCGGAACTGCCTGAAACTTCTATCTAAGGCGGCATCAAGGGCGGGATTCGTTTCTCGGATCCTGAGGCCAAGGGACTTTTCATGAACGAGAGCGTGAGTCTGACCGATCTTCGCCAGGGCGTGCGCCCGGTGGACCACCCGGTTGCGCGGACGGGGCGGATCGGTGTGCTTCTTCTGAACCTCGGGACGCCCGAGGGCACCGGTTACTGGCCCATGCGGGCCTATCTGAAGGAATTCCTCTCCGACCGGCGCGTGATCGAAACGCCGCGCCTCCTGTGGTGGCCGATCCTCAATCTGATCATTCTCACCAAGCGCCCCGGCCCCAAGGGTCGCGACTATGCGACCATCTGGAACAACGAGCGCGATGAGGGCCCGCTCAAAACCATCACCCGCAACCAGGCGGAGAAGGTGGCGGCGCATATCCGAAGCATCGCCGGTGACAAGGTGACGGTCGACTGGGCCATGCGTTACGGCAAGCCCGAGGTGCGCGAGCGCATCCAGGCGCTCCTCGACCAGGGCTGCGACCGCATTCTCCTGGTGCCGCTCTACCCGCAATATGCGGCGGCGACGTCGGCCACGGCCTGCGATCAGGCGTTCCGTGCCCTCATGGACATGCGCTGGCAGCCGACGGTGCGCGTCTCGCCGCCCTATCACGACGATCCGGTCTACATCGACGCGGTTGTCGCCTCCATGAAGCAGGAGCTGGCGAAGCTCACCTTCGAGCCGGAAGTGATCCTCGTCTCCTTCCATGGGGTGCCCAAGGAATACCTGCTGAAAGGCGATCCCTATCACTGCCAATGCGTGAAGACCTGGCGGCTGATGCGGGAGGCTTTCGGCTGGTCGCCGGACAAGTTCCGCATGAGTTTCCAATCCCGCTTCGGCAAGGCGGAATGGCTGCAGCCCTACACGGACAAGACCGTCGAGGCCCTGGCCAAGAGCGGCGTGAAGCGCATGGCCATCGTGGCGCCCGGTTTCTCGGCCGATTGCCTGGAGACCCTGGAAGAGCTCAACGGCGAGAACCGCGAGATCTTCATGCATAACGGTGGCGAGGAGTTCGCCTATCTGCCCTGCCTCAACGACAGCGACGACGGCATGCGCGTGATCAACCACGTCGTGGAGCGCGAGCTTCAGGGGTGGATCTGAACGGCTGAAGAAGCACCTCCTGCGTCATCACCGGCCTTGTGCCGGTGATCTCGATTGGAAAAGCGCGGCGCTTCACACATCGGGATGGCCGGCACAAGGCCGGCCATGACGCGAAATGGGCCGGAGAGGCCTCGAATTGTGTATTCGGCCCTCGACCTATGGCGGCACTCTAGGACTCGAAGCCTCTTTGCGTTAGCGTGAGCCCTCTGCAACAGGATTGCCCGGGGGGCTCATGCCGCTGAGTGGTTTCGATATCTTCGTCATCGTTCTGGTGCTCGTCGTCGTGGTGACGATCGCCATGGGCATCCGGACGGTTCCGCAGGGCTATGCCTATACGGTCGAACGGTTCGGGCGCTATTCGCGTACGCTCACGCCGGGTCTCGGCCTGATCGTGCCCTATATCGACCAGATCGGGAAAAAGGTGAACGTCATGGAGCAGGTGCTCGACGTTCCGAGCCAGGAGGCCTTCACCCGGGACAACGCGGGCGTCACCATCGACGCGGTGGCGTTCTTCCAGGTGCTCGATGCGGCCCGAGCCTCCTACGAGGTGTCCAATCTGCATCAGGCCCTGCTAGTGCTGACCATGACCAATATCCGTACCGTCGTCGGCTCCATGGATCTCGACCAGTTGCTCTCGCATCGCGACGAGATCAACGAACGCCTTTTGAAGGTCGTGGATGCCGCGGCTTCGCCCTGGGGCGCCAAGGTCACCCGCGTCGAGATCAAGGATATCATCCCGCCGCAGGATCTCGCCGGCGCCATGGCGCGGCAGATGAAGGCCGAACGCGAGAAGCGCGCCGCCATTCTCGAAGCGGAAGGAATGCGCCAATCCGAAATCCTGCGCGCCGAGGGTCAGAAGCAGGCGCAGATCCTGGCCGCCGAAGGCCGCAAGGAAGCGGCGTTCCGCGACGCGGAAGCGCGCGAGCGGCAGGCGGAGGCTGAGGCCAGGGCGACCGGCATGGTCAGCGACGCCATCACGCGCGGCAATCTCAACGCTGCCAACTTCATCGTGGCGGAAAAATACATCGATGCGATCCGGGCGCTCGCTTCGGCGCCGAACCAGAAGGTGGTGATCGTCCCCATCGAGGCGGCAGGTCTGGCCGGGGCCCTGGGCGGCATCGCGGAACTGACCAAATCGGTCTTCGGCGAGGGTGGGGCGAGCACCAGGCCCGCTCGCAGCGTTCCGACGGTTCCTGGCGGAGCCGAGCGCTCATGATCGCCGAGGCGTTCATCGGGTTGGGCGCATGGGCCTGGATCATCCTCGGCGTCGTCCTGATCGGCGTCGAGCTTCTCGCGCCGGGCTCGTTCTTTCTCTGGCTCGGGCTCGCGGCCATAGTCACCGGAATGTTCGATGCCCTCCTCGGTTTGTCCTGGCAGGCTGCGGCGCTCCTGTTCGCCCTGCTGGCGGTCGGAGCGGTGATCCTGGGTCGCTACGTCACCCGCTCGAAGACGCAGCCTGACACGCAGGCCGCGCCGCTGAACCAGCGCGGCCAATCCCTCGTTGGGCGGATCTTCACCCTGGAAACGCCGATCAAGGACGGCGAGGGGCGCATCAGGGTCGACGACAGCTCCTGGCGAGTGACGGGCGCCGACCGCTTCGCCGGCGCCAAGGTGCGGGTGGTGCGGGTCGAGGGTTCGACCCTTGTCGTGGATGATCCTTGAGCCAAGGCAACCCTAAATGAGCGATGCTTGCGCAAAGGTTATATAACTATATAACGTGTATTTCCCTATTGCCGGTTCGCCGGCAGGTAGCAAAGTCTTTCACGCAAGCAGCGGAATAGAGCACGATGACGTTCATCATAAACAGTCCCCGTTTCACCAATGAAGGCACGATCAATGGTGGCCTGACCATGGGGGACGGAAACAATTATCTCGACACGCGGAAGGGCTCCATCTCCGGCAGGATCAACATGCTTGGCGGGAATGATACCTTCCTCGGTGGGAAACGGTCCGAATACATCGATGGTGGTGATGGAAACGACACTCTCTCAGGCGGGTTGGGTAACGACACACTGATCGGGGGTGCTGGGCTCAACACTCTGACAGGAGGAGACGGCAAGGATAGTTTCGTCTTCGCCGCCACGCCTGCGGCAGACACCAGAGATCTCATTCGCGACTTCAATTCGAATGATGACACGTTCAAGATCAACCGCATATTCTTCACCAACATCGGCGGCAAAGGAAAGCTGGCCAGCGACGCCCTTCATTTCGGGGCTCAGGCTGCGGACGCGGAAGATCGCATCGTCTATCATAAGAGCACCGGGAATCTGTACTACGATCCCGATGGAACTGGCCCCGAGGCGCAGATCCTGATTGCCAAGTTGAGCAACAAGGCGAAAGTTGTTCTCAGTGATTTCGTCGTCGTCTGATGCATGCTGGGAAAGCGCAGTCTTCTGCGCTTTCCTCTTTGAGCCCGAAGCTACGCCGCCCCTGCTGGCTGTTGGAGCGGGGTCCTGGGCCTGTGCGTCACCTTCTCGAGACGCAGCCGGATAGAGAGGCAGCCCAAGAATGTCCTTGCAGCTCTACGCTCATCCCTTCTCGTCCTATTGTCAGAAGGTTCTCATCGCGCTGTACGAGAACGGCATCCCCTTCGAATACCGCATGCTCGATGGCGGTCCGGCGAATGCCGAATGGGAGGCTTTGTGGCCGATCAAGCGCTTTCCGGTGCTCATTGATGGCGGTCGAGCCGTCATGGAGGCGACGATCATCATCGAGCATCTTGGGCTTCATCATCCCGGATCGGTCCGTTTGATCCCGGAGGATGCTCGGGCTGCTCTCGATGTGCGGATGATGGATCGCTTCTTCGACAACTATGTCATGACGCCCATGCAGAAGATCGTGTTCGATCGCATACGACCTGAGACGGACCGCGATCCCGCGGGCGTCGCTGACGCGAGGAAGATGCTCGATACGGCCTATGGATGGCTCGACCGTGCGATGGCCGGGCGCGAATGGGCGGATGGCGCCTTCAGCATGGCCGACTGCGCGGCCGCTCCGTCACTGTTTTACGCCGATTGGGTTCATCCAATCGACGCGTCGCATGCAAATGTCCTCGCCTATCGCAAACGGCTGCTCGCGCGGCCGTCATTCGCTCGGGCCGTGGACGAGGCGCGGCCCTACCGTCATTTTTTCCCGATCGGGGCACCCGATCGCGATTGATGGCGAGGGTTCAGCTTAGGCCGCGCCCGCCCGCAGCAGGTCGAGGTAATGCACCAAGCCGATGGGGCGGTTGTTCTCGACCACGATCAGGGCCGTGATCCGGGAGGCTTCCTCCATCTCCAGGGCGCTCGCCACGAGGGCGTCGGGCGCGATGGTCCGGGGCGTCCGGGTCATGATCGCCGTCACCGGCAGGGTCATGAGATCGGGCTTGAGGTTGCGGCGCAGGTCGCCGTCGGTGACGATGCCGGCGAGCGTGCCGTCGTCATTCACCACGATCACGGCTCCGAAGCCCTTGCGGCCGATCTCGGCGATGGCCTCGTCCATGTGCGCCCCAAGGCCGACGACGGGCAGGCGCTCGTCCTTGTGCATGATGTCGCGCACGAGCTTGAGGCGGGCGCCGAGCTTGCCGCCCGGATGGAAGACCTTGAAGTGTTCCGCCGTGAAGCCGCGCCTCTCCAGGAGGGCGACCGCCAGGGCGTCACCGAGTGCGAGCTGGATCGTGGTTGAGGTGGTCGGCGCCAACCCATTGGGGCAGGCTTCCTTGGCCTTCGGCAGGGTCAGGCAGATATCGGCGGCGCGGCCGAGGGTCGATTCCGCATTCGACGTCAGGGCGATCAGCGGCACCCGGAAGCGCCGGGAATAGCCGATGATGTCGGCGAGTTCCGCGGTCTCTCCGGACCAGGAGAGGGCGATGATCACGTCGTCCGTCTGGATCATGCCTAGGTCGCCGTGGCTCGCCTCCGCCGGATGAACGTAATGGGCCGGGGTGCCGGTCGACGCGAAGGTGGCGGTGATCTTGCGGCCCACATGGCCGGACTTGCCCATACCTGTGACGATGACCCGGCCCTTGGCCGCGGCCAAGGTTTCGACCGCGGCCGTGAAGTAGGAGCCGAGGCCGTTGCCGATGGCGTCCATCAGGATCGTCAGGCCGTCCCGCTCGGTTTCGAGCGTGCGCAGGGCCGACGCGATGGCCGGATCGGGCGAATGAGGAGCTTGTTCTGCAAGTGCCATGGCCGCCCTCTAGCACAGAGGAGCGGCCATGCGGAACCCTTGGCGGAATGCTCGCGCTTGCTTACTTCTGCCGCAGCAGGGCCTCGAGTTCCCGGCGGAAATCGGCGGAAAGCTCCTCGCGCTCCAGGGCATAGGCCACGTTGGCCATGAGGAAGCCGATCTTGGAACCCGTATCGTAGGTCCGGCCCTCGTACTTCATGCCGAAGAACTGTTGGCTCTTCATCAGGCGGATCATGGAATCCGTGAGCTGGATCTCGTTGCCGGCGCCCCGCTCCTGGGTGGAGAGCAGGTCGAAGATCTCGGGCTGCAGGATGTAGCGGCCGGAGATGATGTAGTTCGAGGGCGCGGTGCCCTTCGGGGGCTTTTCCACCATGCCGGTGATCTCGAAGGTCTGGCCGAATTCCTGGCCGACCGACACGATGCCGTATTGGTGCGTCTGGTCCTCCGGCACCTCCTCGACGGCGATGATGTTGCCGCCGTGCTTGTCGTAGGCTGCGATCATCTGCTCCATGGAGCCGCGGCTGAGCATGTCGGGCAGGATCACGGCGAAGGGCTCGTCGCCCACGAGTTCACGGGCGCACCACACGGCATGGCCGAGGCCGAGCGGCTCCTGCTGGCGGGTGAAGCTCGTCTGACCGGCCTGGGGCTGGTCCTTGGCGAGAAGCTCCAGCTCCTTGGTCTTGTTGCGGCCCTCCAGGGTGCGGTTCAGCTCGTAGGCGATGTCGAAATGATCCTCGATCACAGCCTTGTTGCGGCCGGTAACGAAGATGAAGTGCTCGATGCCGGCGGCGCGCGCCTCATCCACCACATGCTGAACGACCGGGCGGTCGACGACGCAGAGCATCTCCTTGGGAACGGCCTTGGTGGCAGGCAGGAACCGGGTGCCGAGACCGGCGACGGGAAGGACTGCTTTGCGAATTCGCTTCATTGACTGGGCCATGATTGAGCATCGAGAGGGAAGGGTAATCTAAGTCAGGACCGGGAAAAGGGAACCGATAACTGTCAAGCTTCGGCACCTTCAACGCGGCAGCGCTTTTGAGGTTTCATCGTCGTGAGGCCTCCTTGCAGCTCCCGACCTGAATTGGAGCTGAAGTCTTATGGTTAAGCTGCCAACCGTGACGGTTTTGAGGAGGCGGATCGGCCCGGCGATCCGGGCGAGGGTACATAAGGACGCACTATCAGGAAGGAGAGCTATCAACCGGCTGTTAACCTGCTTAGTGTCGCATGGACGGGACAGATCTGTTCCGTTTCCGTGAGCGACTCCCATGCGCCAGCCGCTTTCCGTCGTGCGCCGTCTTTCCGGCGCACTCCTTCTCGGTCTGAGCCTCACCGTCGGTGCAGGCGGTGGCGTAGCGCCTGTGCAGGCGCAGGAAACCTCCCAGGCCGGGTTCCAGCGCTTCGTCCAGGGTCTCTGGCCCGCCGCCCAGGCGCGGGGCGTGTCGCGCGCGACGTTCGAGGAGGCGTTCCGGGGCGTCGAGCCCGACGCCAAGATCATCGCGCTTACGAAGAAGCAGTCCGAATTCGTCCGCCCGATCTGGGACTACATCAAGGGCGCCATCTCGGCCCAGCGCCTGAAGCGCGGTCAGGAGATGGTCGGCGAATGGTCGAAGACGCTCGCCGCCGTCGAGCGGACCTACGGGGTCCCGCGCTCCGTGGTGCTCGGCGTCTGGGGCATGGAAACCAATTTCGGCAGCTTCACCGGGTCGATCTATACGGTCCAGGCGCTCTCCACCCTGGCCTATACCGGCTACCGGAGCGAGTTCTTCCGCGAGGAGCTGCTCACCGCTCTCCAGATCCTGGAGGACGACCACATCGACCGCTCCAAGATGCTGGGATCCTGGGCCGGGGCCATGGGCCAGACCCAGTTCATGCCCTCGAGCTTCATGAAATACGCCGTCGACGGCAACAAGGATGGGGTCAGGGACATCTGGTCCTCCGTGCCCGATGCCCTGGCGTCCACCGCCAATTACCTGCGCCAGCACGGCTGGGAGCCCGGCCTGCCCTGGGGCTTCGAGGTGGCCCTGCCGCGCGGCTTCGACTACCGGCATCTCAGGCAGGACTTCGCCCGCTGGCAAGCCGTGGGCGTGCGGCGCGCGGACGGAAAGGCGATGCCCCGCTCCGGCGAAGCCACCCTGTTCCTTCCCGGTGGCGCGAACGGGCCGGCCTTCCTGGTGACCCGCAACTACGACGTGATCAAGGCCTATAACTCCTCGGATGCCTACGCCATGGGCGTCGCCCATCTCGGCGACCGGGTCCTCGGCGGTCAGCCGATCCAGAGGGCTTGGCCCAAGGATCAGCCCCTGCTGAGCAAGGATCATAGCCAGGAACTGCAGGAGCGACTCGCCCGCCTCGGGCTCTACGAGGGCGATTCGGACGGCAAGCTAGGCTCCAAGACTCGGGAGGCCGTACGGAACTTCCAGCTGCGCCGTGGCTTGATCCCGGATGGATATGCCGACTATGCGGTCCTGCGCGAACTGCGCACGACCCGCTGACGGAGCTCCCGCAAGGCTCTATACTCAAGGCTGGTCCGGACAGAAGTGGAACCGCCGATGTCGTTAGCGCCGATTCTTCGCCCTCTGACCCTGACCCTGCTGCTTGCCATCGGCGCGAGCAGTATGGCCCTGGCCCAATCCGGCTCTTACCAGCCGCAGGGGCAGCGCGATCTGAGAGCCTATCCTCCCGGCTATTATCCCGGGAAACTCGTCCAGCCGGCGCAGCCGCAACAGCAACAGGGCTTCAGTCTCCGGCGCTTTTTCGGGGTGCCGGACGAGCCCCCGCCGCCGGCCCGCACGCCCGTGGCGCGCCCCCGCAAGCCCGCCCCGCCCGCGGCGGCCGTGGCCAAGCAGGAGAAGCCCAAGGTCGACCCGAGCACCTTCGTGGTGGTGTTCGGGGACGCCCTGGCCGGCTACGCCCGCCAGGGGCTCGAGGCGCATTTCGCCGAGAACCAGGACGTGGCGGTCGTGCCGAAGGTCCGGGATACGGCCCTGGTGCGCACCGACCCGGCCGATTGGCCCAATTTCATCAAATCGACCCTCGACGAAGGCCAGAAGACGAGCGTCGCCGTGGTGATGCTGGGGACCAGCGACCGGCAGGCGATCAAGGACGGCGACGACACCGTGGAGCCCCTGTCGGACCGGTGGAAGGCGCTCTACCGTCAGCGGGTCGATGCGATCGTGAACACGTTCAAGGAGCGTGGGATCCCCCTGGTGTGGATCGGCCTGCCGCCGATGAAGAACAGCAAGGCGTCCGAGGACCTGGTCGTCATCAACGAGATCTACAAGGACAGCGTCCAGCGCGGCGGCGGCACCTATGTGGATATCTGGCCGGGTTTCGTGGACGACGAGAACCAGTACACGGCCGAGGGCCCCGACGTGGATGGCGAGCCCGCCAAGCTGCGCACCAACGAGGGCGTGTTCTTCACCCGCGCCGGCGCCCGCAAGGTCGCCTTCTTTGCCGACACGGAGATCAAGCGGATCCTGGGCAAGGGTGGAACGGGAGTGGCAGCACCTGCCAATCCGACTGACATCACGCCTGCCGATGGTTCGGCCACGCCCTCGATCGAGGCGGCGATCCCGGCGCCGCCGGATGCCGCCGCACCGATTGCCCTGCCGTCGAAGCCTCTGGTCGGTCCGGTCCTTCCCCTGACCCGTCAGGACGTGACCCCGGGCGGGACCCTGGTCTCGGCCCCGCCGAAGCTCACCGGGGACAGTGCCTATACGGTGCAGCGCGCCCTGCGGGTGGGGATCGCCCCAGGCTCACGGCCGGGGCGGGCGGACGATTTCCGGTGGCCTAGTCCTTGATTTAAACAGCAAAGCCGCTCCAGGAGGTGTCGCCATCCCCTCTCGGAAGGAATCAAATTCTGGCGTCGTTTCACCTCTCCTTGAGGGAGGTCGTGCCGAGGGCGCGGGTGAGGACGACATCAACTTCGGATGGAGTTGTCGCGTACCTTATGGCAGCCTGCCGTCTTGACAAACCCGAGTGATCGGAAAATTGTCTTTATGGAACTTTATAACAACGGGTATGAGCGATGAGTTCGCCGGCAATGATCGAGTTGGTGAACTGAGGCTGGCCCTTGTTTGGTCTTAAGCTTGTCTCCCAGCAAAGTACTGTCGTCCTAGAGCGAGAGATCATCACGCTCACGACCTATCCCAAAGCGACAGCCTTCGTGCGCTATTTTTTCGGAGATAATGCTTACAGCGGCCAGCGTCTTGCATCGCTTCACTTCGAGGCGCAAGGAGGCGAGGGCGGCCAAGACGTTGCAGAGGCGTTTCTCAATCTAAGCCAAGTGGAGGCACTTTTCGAAGCCTGCCGCTCAATCTCCTCCGCGATGGGGCATATAAATCCCGATGCCGAAAAGCGACACAACAAGAATGCGCTTGGAGTAATAGGGGCTTTCAAACTCTATCTTGCTCTTGTTCTGGCACAGCCCATCAATGAGTATCGGGTCACGCCTGAGTTTGGGGCAAAGATGATAACCATAAAACTATATCATTTGCCAAAGTACGGCGATTATTACATTGCAATTAAAATCAAAAGCAGCGGCTTTTCCCCGTCTGTTCTGTTCAGTCCCGAGCTTTTTGAGCGCTTCGACTGGATCGTGCGTAATTTGCAAATGAACATGCGATAGCGCCTTGCGCGGCCCGTTTGGGCCGCGTCGAAAGTATGCCAGTCGAACGGTGGAGTGTCGGACCCAAAGGTGATCCCGCTTTGGGTCCGACGCTTTACACCGGAAGGGTGCTCTCGCCCATCAGGAAGGTGTCGATGGAGCGGGCGGCCTGGCGGCCTTCGCGGATGGCCCAGACCACCAGCGACTGGCCCCGGCGCATGTCGCCGGCGACGAAGACCTTCTCGCTCGACGTCCGGTAGCTGCGATCGTCCGCCACCACATTGCCGCGGCGGTCGATAGTAACGCCCGATTCCTCCAGCAGGCCTTCCTTCACCGAGCCGGCAAAGCCGATGGCGAGGAAAACGAGGTCGGCCTTGAGGATGAACTCGGTGCCCGGGATCGGCTGGCGCTTCTCGTCCACGCGGGCGCATTGCACGCCGGTGGCCAGGCCCTTCTTCCCGACGATGCCCAGCGTCGCGGCCTGGAACTCGCGTTCCGCGCCTTCGGCCTGGGAGGACGACGTGCGCATCTTCGTCGGCCAATAGGGCCACACGGTCAGCTTGTCCTCGCGCTCCGGCGGCTTGGGGCGGATGTCGAGCTGCGTGACGGACAGCGCGCCCTGGCGGAACGCGGTGCCGACACAGTCGGAGGCCGTGTCGCCGCCGCCGATGACCACGACATGCTTGCCGGCCGCGAGGATCGGATCGACCGTCACCGCCTCGCCGCCCACACGCTGGTTCGACTGGGTGAGATAGGGCATCGCGTAGTAGACGCCCTTCAGATCCTGGCCCGGCAGGTTCGGGTTGCGCGGATCCTCCGCGCCGCCGGCGAACAGCACTGCGTCGAACTCGTTGTGGAGCGACGCGAAGCTCTTGTCGACGCCGATGTTCACGCCGCAATGGAAGATCACGCCTTCGGCTTCCATCTGCTTCACGCGGCGGTCGATGTGGTACTTCTCCATCTTGAAGTCCGGGATGCCGTAGCGCAGCAGCCCACCGGGCTTCGCCTGACGCTCGAACACATGCACCTCGTGACCGGCGCGGGCGAGCTGCTGGGCGGCCGCCATGCCGGCGGGCCCTGAGCCGATCACGGCGACGCGCTTGCCGGTGGAGAAGCCCGCGGGCTCCGGCTTCACGAAGCCCATCTCCCACGCCTTGTCGGCGATGGCCTGCTCGATGGTCTTGATCGTGACCGGCTGGTTTTCGAGGTTGAGCGTGCAGGCTTCCTCGCACGGGGCCGGACAGATGCGGCCCGTGAACTCGGGGAAGTTGTTGGTGGTGTGGAGGTTGCGCGCAGCCTCCGCCCAGTCGTCGGACCAGACCAGATCGTTCCAGTCGGGAATCTGGTTGTGCACCGGACAGCCCGTCGGCCCGTGGCAGAAGGGGATGCCGCAATCCATGCAGCGCCCCGCCTGCTTCTTCAGGTCGTTGTCGTCGAGCGGCAGCGTGAACTCACGGTAGTGGCGCACGCGTTCCCCGGCGAGCTGATACTTCTGCTCCTGCCGGTCGTATTCGAGAAAGCCTGTGACCTTGCCCATCGGTTTGCCCCTTAATCCTTATTCCGCCGCCTGCAGGTTCCGGAGACGATCCATCTCCTGGAGCGCGCGGCGATACTCGACCGGCATGACCTTCACGAACTTGGTGCGGTAGGTCGTCCAGTTGTCGAGGATCTCCTTGGCGCGCGTCGAGCCCGTGTAGGTGTGGTGATTGGTGATGAGCTGCATCAGGCGCTCTTCATCGGGGCCGGACATGTTGGCCATGATGTCGATGCGGCCCTTGGTCTCCAGATCGCCGCCGTGATGGTGGAGGCGGCGCATCAGGTCCTCCTCCTCCTCGACGGGTTCGAGATCGACCATGGACAGGTTGCAGCGCTTTCCGAACGTGCCATCCTCGTCGAGCACATAGGCAATGCCGCCCGACATGCCCGCCGCGAAGTTGCGGCCGGTCTGACCGAGAACGACCACGAGGCCGCCGGTCATGTATTCGCAGCCGTGATCGCCGGTTCCTTCCACCACGGCGATGGCGCCCGAGTTGCGCACGGCGAAACGCTCGCCCGCAACGCCGCGGAAATAGGCCTCGCCGGCAATCGCCCCGTACATCACCGTGTTGCCGACCACGATGGAGTTCTCAGGCAGAGCCTTCGAGCCCGGTGACGGCGCGATGATGATCTTGCCGCCCGACAGGCCCTTGCCGACATAGTCGTTGGCTTCGCCCTCTAAGTTGAGCGTCACGCCGGCAGCGAGCCATGCGCCGAAGCTCTGGCCCGCCGTGCCCTTCAGCTTCACGGTGATCGTGTCGTCGGGCAGTCCCTCGTGGCCGTAGCGCTTCGCCACTTCGCCCGAGAGCATGGCGCCCACCGTCCGGTCGGAGCTTTTCACCCGCGACTCGATGACGACCGCCTCGCCGTTCTCCAGCGCGGGACCGGCCTGCGCGATGAACTCGCGGTCGAGCACGGTGGCGATGGGGTGAACCTGACGCTCCCGGTGACGGATCGCGACGCCCGCGGGCACGTCCGGCTTGTGGAAGAGCTTCGTGAAATCGAGACCCTTCGCCTTCCAGTGGTCGATGGCGGCGTTCTTGTCGAGAAGGTCGGACTGGCCGATCATCTCGTCGATGGAGGTGAAGCCCATCTCGGCCATCAGCTCGCGCACTTCCTCGGCGACGAAGAAGAAGTAGTTGATGACGTGCTCGGGCAGGCCCTTGAAGCGCTTGCGCAAGACAGGGTCCTGCGTGGCGACGCCCACCGGGCAGGTGTTGAGATGGCACTTGCGCATCATGATGCAGCCGGCCGCGATCAGCGGCGCGGTCGAGAAGCCGTATTCGTCGGCGCCGAGCAGAGCCGCGATCACGACGTCGCGTCCCGTGCGCAGGCCACCGTCGGCCTGCAGGGCCACGCGGCCGCGCAGGCGGTTGAGCACCAGCGTCTGCTGCGTTTCGGCGAGGCCGATCTCCCAGGGCGAGCCCGCATGCTTGAGCGAGGTGAGGGGAGAGGCACCCGTGCCGCCCTCGAAGCCCGAGATCGTGATGTGGTCGGCGCGCGCCTTGGCGACGCCGGCCGCAACCGTGCCGACGCCGACTTCCGCGACGAGCTTCACGGAGACATCGGCCGAAGGGTTCACGTTCTTCAGGTCGAAGATCAGCTGCGCCAGATCCTCGATGGAATAGATGTCGTGGTGCGGCGGCGGCGAGATGAGGCCGACGCCCGGAGTCGAGTGACGCACGCGGGCGATCTTCACGTCGACCTTGTGGCCGGGCAGCTGCCCGCCCTCGCCGGGCTTGGCACCCTGCGCCACCTTGATCTGCATCATGTCGGCATTGACGAGATATTCCGTCGTCACGCCGAAGCGGCCGGAAGCCACCTGCTTGATGGCGGAGCGCTTGGAACGTCCGTCGGAGAGCGGACGGAAGCGCTCCGGCTCCTCGCCGCCTTCGCCGGTGTTGGACTTGCCGCCGATGGCATTCATGGCGAGCGCGAGCGTCTCGTGCGCCTCCTTCGAGATCGACCCGAAGGACATGGCGCCCGTGGCGAAGCGCTTCACGATGTCCTGGGCCGGTTCCACTGCGCTCAAGGCGACGGGCGCACGGCCCGTCTCGTCGGCCATCTTGATGCGGAAGAGGCCGCGGATGGTCTTCAGCTCGTTGTCCTGCTCGTTCACGAGGCGGGCATATTCGCGGTAGCGGTCCTGCGCGTTGAGGCGCACCGCATGCTGCAGCGTCGCGACCGTGTCGGGGTTCCAGGCATGGACCTCGCCGCGCTGGCGGTAGGCGTATTCGCCGCCCACGTCGAGCGCGTTGCGGTAGATCGGCGCGTCGCCGAAGGCGTCGCGGTGGCGGCGCACGTTCTCCTCCGCCACCTCGTCCATGCCGATGCCTTCGATGGTGGTCGCCGTGCCGAAGAAGTCGCGGGACACGAAGTCGGAACGGAGGCCGACCGCATCGAAGATCTGCGCGCCGCAATAGGACTGATAGGTGGAGATGCCCATCTTGGACATCACCTTGAGCAGGCCCTTGCCGATGGACTTGATGTAGCGCTTGATCGCCTCGTCGGCGTCCACCTCTTCCGGCAATTCGCCGGCCTCCAGCATGGCCGCGATGGTCTCGAAGGCGAGATACGGATTGATCGCTTCCGCACCGTAGCCGGCCAGGCACGCGAAGTGATGGATCTCGCGCGGCTCGCCGGACTCGACCACGAGACCGACGGAGGTGCGAAGCCCCTTGCGGATCAGGTAGTTGTGCACGGCCGCCGTGGCCAGCAGCGCCGGGATCGGGATGCGGTCCGGGCCGACCATGCGGTCGGTCAGGATGATGATGTTGTAGCCGCCGTGCACGGCGGCTTCCGCGCGGTCGCAGAGGCGGTCGAGGGCGCCGTCGAGAGCCGCCGCGCCGAGTTCCGCGTCATAGGTGATGTCGAGGGTCTTCGTGTCGAAGCGGTCTTCGAAATGGCCGATGCAGCGGATCTTCTCCAGGTCCTCGTTGGTGAGGATTGGCTGGCGCACCTCCAGGCGCTTGCGGCGCGAGGTGCCCTCCAGGTCCAGGATGTTCGGGCGCGGGCCGATGAACGACACGAGGCTCATGACGAGCTCCTCGCGGATCGGATCGATCGGCGGGTTCGTCACCTGGGCGAAGTTCTGCTTGAAATAGGTGTAGAGCAGCTTCGCCTTGTCGGAGAGCGCGGAGATCGGCGTGTCCGAGCCCATGGAGCCGACGGCCTCCTGGCCGGTGACGGCCATGGGCTGCATCAGGAGCTTGAGGTCTTCCGCCGTGTAGCCGAAGGCCTGCTGGCGGTCGAGGAGCGACACGTCCGTGCGGGACTCGCGAGCCTGGACGGGCTTCAGGTCCTCCAGCACGATCTGCGTGCGCTTCAGCCATTCCTTGTAGGGATGCGCGTTGGAGAGCTGCTGCTTGATCTCGTCGTCCGAGACGATGCGGCCTTCCTCTAGGTCGATGAGAAGCATCTTGCCCGGCTGGAGGCGCCACTTCTCGACGATCTTCTCTTCCGGGATCGGCAGGACGCCCATCTCGGAAGCGAGCACCACGAGGCCGTCGTCGGTCACGAGGTAGCGCGCGGGACGAAGGCCGTTGCGGTCGAGGGTCGCGCCGATCTGCTTCCCGTCCGTGAAGCACACGGCGGCCGGGCCGTCCCACGGCTCCATCAGGGCCGCATGATACTCGTAGAACGCCCGCCGGTCGTCGTTCATGAGCGGGTTGCCGGCCCAGGCTTCCGGGATCAGCATCATCATGGCGTGAGACAGCGAGTAGCCGCCGCGCACCAGGAATTCGAGGGCGTTGTCGAAGCAGGCGGTGTCGGACTGGCCTTCGTAGGAAATCGGCCAGAGCTTCGAGATGTCGTTGCCGAAGAGTTCGGAATCGACCGAGGCCTGACGGGCCGCCATCCAGTTCACGTTGCCGCGCAGGGTGTTGATCTCGCCGTTATGGGCGACCATGCGGTAGGGGTGCGCGAGCTGCCAGGTTGGGAATGTGTTGGTGGCGAAGCGCTGATGCACGAGCGCGATGGCGCTCTCGAAGCGCTCGTCCTGCAGGTCGAGGTAATAGTCGCGCAGCTGCGTGACCAGCACCATGCCCTTGTAGACGATGGTGCGCGAGGACAGGCTGACCGGGTAATAGCCGGCCGTGCGCGCATCCTTCATGTCGTAGACGGCGTTGGAGATGACCTTGCGGGCGATGAACAGGCGGCGCTCGAAGGTCTCGGCGTCGTCCATCCCCTTGCCCTTGCCGACGAAGATCTGGCGGTGCTGCGGCTCGGTGGCCTTCACGCTCTCGCCGAGATCGCTCGAGTCGACGGGCACGTCGCGCCAGCCGAGAACCTGCAGGCCCTCGTCGGTGATCGCCTTGGTGACGATCTCCTCGACGAGCTTGAAGCCCTCCGGATCGCGGGGCATGAACAGGTGGCCGACGCCGTATTGGCCTTCCTCGGGCAGCCAGATGCCGACCTTGGCGCATTCGGCGGCGAAGAACTTGTGCGGGATCTGCACCAGGATGCCGCAGCCGTCGCCCATCTTGGGATCGGCGCCCACCGCGCCGCGATGGTCGAGGTTGTGCAGGATCGACAGCCCCTGCTCGACGATGGCGTGGGACTTGCGGTTCTTCATGTCGGCGATGAAGCCGACGCCGCAGGAATCCTGCTCGTTGGAAGGATCGTAGAGGCCCTGGGCGGCCGGCAGGCCCGGATCACGCACCGTTTTGACCGTATCCGCCATCGTGGCCGTACGGCTTGGCACTTGGGCTTCCAGGCTCTTTGTCGGCTCGTCGCTCATGGCAGATCCTCACATCCGAACGCGTATTTTGAGCATCGGACCCAAAAGTGGACGCCACTTTTGGGATCAACCCGATGCTCCGTTTCTAACTTGCGCATCGTTCGGTACGGAAAACCGGGTCCACTTTTCCGCACGATGCGCTGTTGTTTGAGGCGGCTTTTGGGCCTGCCGGATGATCGGATCGTCCGGAATGCCCGCCGCTTCTTCGGGTTTTCGAGGGTTGGGTCCGGCAGGGGAGCCCGCTCCTCGCGGGCATCCTTTGGGCTTCGTGTCAGCCCAGAGTCGCCCGTCCCGCCCACGTTTTGCGGGCGGCTTTCGTGGTATCTCGTTTCGTTCGCGTCAGGCGAAGCATCAACAAAACCCCAGGGCGAAGGTGAGACGCGCAGGCGCCCCAAAAGGGACAGCGATACTGTCCTAATAACGGCAAGGTGCCAGAGTTCGACGCAGCGCACAAGAGGGTTTAGAAAGATTTTAGACAAAAGTTACAAGGCGGCGATGCCGAGTGTAACAAAAGCAACATTTCGCCCCTGGGAACGAAAGTCTCCACCGATGGGTCAATGACCTTGACATGTTGGTCGGGCCTTGAACTCCCTAACGGAAAGCATGGGGCTCATGCCCAGATGACATTCCCCTTTTGATGCCAATGCTCTACGGAACGCGTCATGAATTTTGCCAGCGACAACATCGTGGGAGCCAGCGCTCCCGTTCTTCAGGCCATCGTTGCGGCCAATGCCGGAGCCATGGCGGCCTACGGCAACGACGAGATCTCGAAGCGCGTGAGAGCGCAGTTCAGCGCAATCTTCGAGCGCGAGGTCTCGGTCTTCTTCGTCACGACGGGAACGGCCGCAAATGCCCTGGCGCTGTCCGCCGCCGTACCGCCCTACGGCCTCTGCGTCTGCCACCGCGAAGCCCACATCATCGACGACGAATGCGGCGCGCCGGAATTCTTCATGCATGGGGCGAAGCTCGCAGGCTTGCCGGGCGTCGGCGCCAAGCTGAAGGCCGAGGACGTCGCCGCCTATCTCGAGAGCCTGCCCCGAGCCGTCAAGCAGATGCCCCCCAAGGCGCTGTCGGTCTCGCAGGTGAGCGAGGGCGGCATGGTCTATGGCCTCGACGAGCTTGCCGCTCTCGTAGCGGTTTGCCGCGAGCATGGCCTGTCCTTCCACATGGACGGCGCGCGCTTTGCCAATGCCCTCGTGGCGCTCGGCTGCACCCCGGCCGAGATGACCTGGAAGCAGGGCGTCGACATCCTGTCCTTCGGGGCCACCAAGAACGGCGGCCTCATGGCCGAGGCCATCGTGGTGTTCAAGCCCGAGCTGGCGGAGGCGCTCGACTACCGCTCCAAGCGCGCCGGCCAGATCATCTCCAAGGGCCGCCTCGTCGCGGCGCAGTTCGAGGGCTATTTCGCCGACGACCACTGGCTCGACAATGCCCGCCACGCCAACCGCATAGCGGCGCTGCTTGCGGACGGGCTCTCGCAGCTGCCCGGCGTGCGCCTGGGCTGGCCGTCCCAGGCCAACGAGGTCTTCCCGATCGTTCCGAAAGCCCTCGACGAGGCGCTGAAGGCCGCTGGCATCCACTATCACGGCTGGACGGAGCTGAGCCTGCCGGAGATCGAGCGCGTCGGCGATCACGAGGTGTTGATCCGCCTCGTCGCATCCTGGGCCACGAGGGAGGAGGATGTCCGCAAGCTGCTGGAGGTCGCCTCTTCCGGGGTAGCGCGCCAGGCCGCCGAGTGATTGCCCTAACCCTGCCGCATTCACCCGCGATTGGTTCTCTCCAGAGACCCTTGACCGACGGGGCCCCCTCCAGCCCCAGCGGGATGACCAAGGACCAGGATCCGACAAAACAAAAAGCGCCCCGGCCGAACCGGGGCGCTCTTATTTTGGGGCTCGTTCAAATCGAACCTCGGAGCCTCACCCTGAGGAGCGAAGCGTCTCGAAGGGCGAGGCGCTTCCAGAGAGCACTGGAACCTCCTTCGAGACGCCGCTGCGCGGCTCCTCAGGATGAGGTCGTGTTTCCGGAGAAGCCTTTATTCTGCTGATTACGCAGCCTGCTTGGCTTCGATGGCCTGGGCGCCGTTCGAGGAAATCGGGATGAGCTTCGGCTTCTTGGCCTCCGGGATCTCGCGCACGAGGTCGAGATGGAGCAGGCCGTTCTCGAGGGCCGCGCCCGTCACCTGCACGCCGTCGGCCAGCTGGAAGCGCCGGTCGAAGCTGCGCGCGGCAATGCCCTGATGGAGCACGTCCGTCTTGCGCTCTTCGCTGGGCTTGCGCTCGCCACGGACGGAGAGGGTGTTTTCCTTGACCTCGATGGTCAGGTCACGGTCGGTGAAGCCGGCAACCGCGATCGAGATGCGATAGGCATTCTCGCCGGTGCGCTCGATATTGTAGGGCGGGTAGCTCGGGGCCGCATCGACGCTGACGAGCTGGTCGAGCATCGAGAAAAGACGGTCGAAGCCGACCGTGTTGCGGTACAGGGGAGCAAGATCGTACTGTCGCATGGCATATCCTCCGCTTGAAGCGACATGCAGGAAGGGATCCACCAGAAGAGGCTGGATCCGGGTTGACGTGCCGCCGTCATGGCCGGCACGACTTCGATGTGGGAGGCGGCCGGTTTGCTTTCAAGAGGGGCGTTCCCTAAGCTGAAACCGCCCTATAAAAGCGTGAGCTTTTGAGTTGGAACCTCCCGTGGAATTCATCACCACCCCCGACAATCCCGTGCCCGGCGAACCCAGGCTGGTCAGCGTCACGACCCGCGACGGCATTCCGCTCCGGGCGGCCACCTGGATGCCGGAGACCGAGGCGCCGCAGGGGACGGTCTGCATCCTGCAGGGCCGGGCGGAATTCATCGAGAAATACTTCGAGGTGGTGGGCGAGCTGCTCGACCGCGGCTTCGCGGTCGTCGCCTTCGACTGGCGGGGGCAAGGATTGTCTGGCCGGCAGGTCGGCAATCCCCGGAAAGGCCATGTCCGGCGCTTTTCCGATTTCCGGTCCGACCTGGAGGCGGTCCGCGACCAGATCCTGGTGCCGCACATGCCGGAGCCGCATTTCTGCCTCGCCCATTCCATGGGCGGCGCCATCGCGCTCAACGCAGCCTACGAAAGCTGGCTGCCCTTCCGTCGCCTCGTGACGACCACGCCGATGATCGCCCTGTGCATCGTCAAGCGCACGAAATCCGCCGCGCTTCTGGCGCGGATCCTGCGATTCTTCGGAATGGGCAAGATGTTCGTGCCCGGCGGCGGCGAGACGTCGATCTCCACGATGCCGTTCAAGGGCAACCGCCTGACGGGCGATCCGGTCCGCTATGCCCGCAATGCCGAGGCGGCCCATGCCATCGGGGCAGGGGCCATCGGGGCGCCGACCGTGGCATGGCTCGACGGCGCCTTCCGCTTCATGAAGCGCTTCGCCGATCCGGCCTATGCGGTGAAGATCCGTCTGCCCACGCTCATCGTGGCGGCCGGCGCCGACCCGGTCTGCGCCACCCCGGCCACCGAGCGCTTCGCCGCGCGGCTCAAAGCCGGCTCCGCCATCGTGATCCCGGGCGCCCGGCACGAGATCCTGATGGAGCGGGATCCGATCCGCGAGCAGTTCTGGGCCGCCTTCGACGCCTTCATCCCGGGCACGCCCGACCCGGAAATCGGAGCGAAACGGGATCTGGCCGAGATCGGATTAGCGGCTGAGCAGCTCGACGGCGGCGGCGTGGACCCGGCGGTCGCCCGCAGCGACGATGCGCCCGCCATCGGCAGCTGAGCCGCCGTCCCAGGTGGTCACGACGCCGCCCGCGCCCTCGATGATCGGCACCAGGGCGGCGATGTCGTAGGGCTTCAGGCCGGACTCAACCACGAGGTCGATATGGCCGGCGGCCAGCATGCAGTAGGCATAGCAATCGCAGCCGTAGCGGGCGAGGCGTGCGACGCTCTCTACCCGGTCATAGGCGCGCAGCTCGTCGCCGGCGAAGAGGCGCGGGCTCGTGGTGGAGATGACCGCGTCCTTCAGGGAGGCGCAGCGGCGCACCAGGAGCTTGCGCTCGCCGCCCGGCCCCTGATAGGTCGCGCTGCCACCGTCGCCGAAGAAGCGCTCGCCCGTGAAGGGCTGGTGCATCATGCCAAAGACCGGCCGGCGCTTGTAGGTCAGTCCGATCAGGGTGCCCCAGGTGGGAAGTCCCGCGATGAAGGCCCGCGTTCCGTCGATGGGATCGAGCACCCAGACGTAATCCGCATCCTCGCGCTCGGAGCCGAACTCCTCCCCGACGATGCCGTGGTTGGGGAAGCTGCGCTTGATGAGATGGCGCATGATCGACTCGCTCGCCCGGTCCGCCTCCGTCACCGGGTCGAAGGCCCCGCCCCGGGACTTGTCCTCGGTGGCGATGGCGGTGCGGAAGAAGGGCAGGATCGCCTGGCCCGATTGGGTCGCGAGCTCGTTGACGAAATGCGTGAAGTCGATGAGCCCCATGAGCTGGCGTATCCCCTAAAAGATGAATGCGGGCGACCTTGGCCCGTCTGCGATCAGCTTTTATCAAGCGCTTGGCGCGCGGCAAGAGAACGGTAGCGCCAAAGGATTCCGCCTGCCATGAATTTTGCGCCCAAGCCCGGCACGACCCAGCCCGGCACGACCCGCCTCGAATCGGCCCTGTTCCTGATCGCCGTGCTTGCCGCGCTCTATGCGGTCAGCCAGTTCCTGCGCAATTCCATCGGCGTCATCGCCAACGATCTCGCCCGCGAGTTGCATCTCACCGCGACCCAGACAGGCCTTCTCTCCAGCGCGTTCTTCTTCACCTTCGCGGCGGTCCAGATTCCGATCGGCATCCTCATCGACCGCTATGGCCCCAAGCGGGTCATGCTGACGACGGCCGTGCTGACGGTTGCGGGAACGGCGCTCTTCGCCCTTGCGCCGTCCGCTTCCCTGCTCATCGCCGCGCGGGCGCTCATGGGCCTCGGCTGCTCCACCTTCTTCATGGCGCCCCTCGTGATCTATGCCCGGCGCTTCCCGCCGCAGCGCTTCGCCGGCCTGACCAGCCTGCAGATGGGGCTGGCCAATATGGGCACCCTGGCGGCGACGGCCCCGCTGGCGGCCTCCGCGGTCGCCTTCGGCTGGCGCAGTTCGTTCCTCGCGGTGGCCGTCCTGACCGTCGTCATATGGCTCGCCATCGTGTGGATCGTGCCGAAGGACACGCAGGCGGAGCGGCCGAAGGAGACCTGGGCCGAGGCCTTCCGGGGCGTGGCCGCCGCCTTGAAGGTGCCGTCCTTCTGGCCGGTCTTCTTCATGCACCTGACCACCTATGGATGCTTCGCCTCCGTGATCGGGCTCTGGGGCGGGCCCTGGCTGTCCGATGTGCACGGGGCCGACCTTTCCATGAGGGGAAACATCCTGCTGCTCGGCGCGACGGCGCAGATCTGCGGCATGCTGTTCTGGGGCGCCATGGACCGGTTCTGGGGCAGCTACAAGAAGCCCGTTCTCATCGGCAGCACCGCGACGGTTCTCCTGCTTCTCGTGCTTGTCCTCGCGCCTCTCGACCGCACCTCCGCGACGGTCTGGTTCCCGCTCTTCGGCCTCTGCGTCGCCTATACGCCCATTCTCACCAGCCATGGGAAATCGCTGTTCCCGGCAGGGCTGACCGGGCGGGGCATAACGCTCATGAACATCGGCACGATGGGCGGGGCGTTCTTGTCGCAGAGCGTGACCGGCGTGCTGATCGACCTGATGGGACGGTCCGATCAGGGCCTCTACCGGCCCGAGGGCTATCGTCTCGTCTTCGCCGCCCTTGCCGCCTGGCTGCTCCTCAGCCTGACCTTTTATGTCAGAGCCATCGATCCGCATCCCAGCAGACATGCATCGAAAGCATGACCATTGGCGAAATTTCAGTTGCAATTTGTGCGATGCGGCGTAATTATTGCAGTGCGATATGGCGATGGCGTCGCCGTATCGTAGCCCTTCTTGGGCGTTTCCTCCCTAAACTTCGGGCCGCTGGCAACAGTGGCCTTTTTTCTTGTCCGGAGTTTCTGGTTTCGCGCATCTCTGCACGCAAAACCGGTACCCACTTTTGCGTCCGATGCTTCCGCTTCTTGGAAGAGCGTATCGTGGGAAGCGGAAAACCGGGTCCACTTTTCCGCACGATGCTTTAGGCGTTGAGGTTCACTCCGCCGCGATCGACCGGATCGTCAGTTCGCCTTCG
This sequence comes from Microvirga sp. 2MCAF35, assembly GCF_052115545.1. Classification (NCBI taxonomy): domain Bacteria; kingdom Pseudomonadati; phylum Pseudomonadota; class Alphaproteobacteria; order Hyphomicrobiales; family Methylobacteriaceae; genus Microvirga; species Microvirga sp. 2MCAF35. The sequence continues at coordinate 3,807 of NZ_JBFRGW010000027.1, read as the reverse complement.
ATATCCGCGATCACCTGGGTGAAGGCCTGGGTCAGGTCTTCACCCAGCATGGCGAAGCCCGGCTTCTTCTGCATGGTGCGCTCGTCCATGTAGAGCGCCCGGTTGATCTCGATCTGGAGCGCGTGCCGCCCGAGGGCCGGTTCGCCGTAATGCTCGGTGATGAAGCCGCCCGCATAGGGCTTGTTGCGGATCACCGTGTAGCCGCGTCCTCGCAAGGCCGCTTCCACCAGGTCGATCAGCAGGGTGGCGCAGCTCGTGCCGTAGCGGTCCCCCAGCACGATATCAGCCTTGGCTCCGTCCTCGCGGCTGACGCTGGAGGAGGGCATGGAGTGGCAATCGATCAGGATGGCATGCCCGAAATGCTGCGCCGTGCGGCGCACGAGATGGCGCAGGGTCCGATGGTAAGGTTTGTAGAGCCATTCGATCCGGTGCAGGGCCTCGTCCACATGGAGGCGCGTGCGGTAGATCTCCTGCCCGTCGGCCACGATGCGCGGAATGGTGCCGAGGCCTCCGGCCACCCGCATGGAGCGGGTGTTGGTGAAAGGCGGCAGGCGGCCGTCGAACATGCGGGAATCGAGTTCGTAGGGCTCCCGGTTCAGGTCGAGAAAGGCCCGCGGGAAGCGCGCGGTCATGAGGGGCGCGCCGAGATCCGGCATCGGGCTGAAAAGCTCGTCCACGAAGGCGTCCTCGGAGCGCCTCAGGGCGACGGCATCGAGCCGGGACGCGGCCAGGAAGGACGCCGGATAGACGGCTCCCGCATGCGGCACGTTGAAGACGAAGGGGATCGTCTGCGCCGAAGGTTCGGTGATCGTGAAGGGGGGATCGAACTCATCAACGATGGTTGGCCGCATCAGAAATCTTGGCTTTATTGGAAAAGAAGCAGGTTTTCGCGTTAGTGTAAGGCACCTCCGCAGCCTGTCCATGACAATATCGTAGCAAGGCTGCGTCGTACTTTCACGGCTTGTTTACCATCGATCCCCCATGAAGGAGCGAGTAAAACCGCCACGATTCGGGACTGGCAACCGATGAAGATTCTTCTTGCCGAAGACGATAACGACATGCGCCGCTTCCTCGTGAAGGCGCTGGAGAACGCAGGCTACGACGTCGCCTCGTTCGATAACGGGCTTTCGGCCTACAACCGCCTGCGCGAAGAGCCTTTCGAGCTCCTCCTGACGGATATCGTCATGCCGGAGATGGACGGCATCGAGCTGGCCCGCAAGGCCACCGAGCTCGACCCGGAGATCAAGGTGATGTTCATCACCGGCTTCGCGGCCGTCGCGCTCAACCCGGATTCCCAGGCCCCGCGCGACGCGAAGGTCCTGTCGAAGCCGTTCCACCTGCGCGATCTGGTGAGCGAAGTCGATAAAATGATGGCTGCCTAAAAAAGGCTGGCCTTCAGGCTTGCGCCAGAGCCCGCTTGTGGGTATATCGCCCCCACAGCCGAAGCGGGACCTCAAAATCACCGTTTCCCGGGCGCGTAGCTCAGCGGGAGAGCACTACGTTGACATCGTAGGGGTCGCTGGTTCGATCCCAGCCGCGCCCACCATTTTCTTTTTCCGGCCTTCCCGAAGGGCCGCAGGAGACCGGATATGAAGATCCGTAACTCGTTGAAGTCGATCCGCGGCCGTCACCGCGACAACCAGCTGGTTCGTCGCAAGGGTCGCGTCTACATCATCAACAAGACCCAGAAGCGCTACAAGGCTCGTCAGGGCTAAGTCTGCGCGTGCGGCATCGCCGCACACGATAATCTGAATTGACCACGCATGCCGGGACCCTAAAATCCCGGCATGCGTTTTTTCGCGTGCCTGCTGGCCCTCGCCCTCGTCTCCGCGGCGCTCCCCTCGAGCGCGCAGGAGCCCGTGCGTCCCAAGGATCCCAAGGAACAGGTCCAGCCACCCCGGACGCGCCCTCGCGCGTCCACCCTGGATGAGCTCTTCGAACGCTTAGGAAAAGCGCAGTCCGAGCGCGAGGCGGAGGGCATTTCCTCCCTGATCGAACGGCGCTTCTCCCGCTCCGGCTCCGACACGGCCGACCTTCTTCTCAGCCGCGCGGCCGAGGCTTATGGAAAAAAGGACTTTCCCCTCGCCGTCGAGCTGATCGACCGGGTTCTGGTGCTCCAGCCCAACTGGGCGGAAGCCTGGTACAAGCGGGCGACGGTCTTCTACCAGCTCGACGATCCGGTGGGCGCCATGGCCGACCTGAATCGGGCGATCAAGCTCGAACCCCGGCATTTCAACGCATGGACCGGGCTCGGTCATATCCTCATGGCCTCCGACGACAAGATACGGGCTCTGCAGGCCTATCGCCGGGTGCTCGCGATCAATCCGCAGATGTCCGACGTGAAGACCATCGTGAGCCATCTCGCCCCCGAGGTTGACGGACAGGACCTCTAAATCCACGTAGCAGGGATGTCCCTGCTCCTCGTTCTCGCCGTTCCGCTTGCGCTCCTCATCCTGGGAGCCGCGTTCACCTATCTCTATGCATGGTCAATCGAGAGGCGCTTCCCGCCCACGGGCCGGTTCATCACGGTCGAGGGTTCGAGGCTGCATTACCGGGAGGAGGGGCCCCGGCACGGGCCGGCGCGCGGAACCATCGTCCTGCTGCACGGCGCATCGTCAAACCTGGTCGAATCCATGCTGGGCCTGGGTGTGCGGCTTTCGCAGCGCTACCGGGTTCTCGCCTTCGACCGTCCCGGCCATGGCTGGAGCGAGCGAAAGCCGGGCCTCGAGGAGGCGCAGCCCGCCCGGCAGGCGGCGCTCGTCGCCGGCGCCCTGCGGCAGCTCGGCGTCCGCGACGCGGTGATCGTGGGGCATTCCTGGTCCGGAACCGTCGTGCCCTATTTCGCCCTCGACCACACGGACGTGACGGGAGCGATCCTCGTCCTGTCCGGTATTACGTCCCCTTGGCCGGGCGGCTATATCGGCTGGTACCGGCGCCTGATCGATTCCCGGGCCGGATGGCTGCTGATGCGTACGCTGGCCGTGCCGGTTCTTCTCGTCCTGCGGCCCTGGATGAAGAGAAAGACCTTCTGGCCGCAACCGGCCCCGCCCGATATCGTCAGGAAGGGCTTCATTCCGCTCGCCTTCCGGCCGCGCGCCTATGAGGCCAACATGCAGGATTTCGCCGTGATGTACGAGGCGGTCCTGCGGCAGAGCGTGCGCTACGGGGACATCCGGCTGCCCGTGACGGTCGTGGCCGGCGACCATGACGAGATCGTCTGGACCGATCTCCACAGCCGCTCCTTCGCCCGGGCGGTGCCGGGCGCGGAACTGATCCTGATGCCCGGCATCGGCCACATGCCGCAATATGCGGACCAGACGACGGTTCTCGCGGCCATCGAGGCCCTGGCCGAGCGGATCGTGTCGAGCGATTCCCTCTCGGTTGCGGGGAGGGGTGGGGACAATGTGATGGGGTGAGACCTTCACGTCATGGCCGGGCTTGTCCCGGCCATCCCAATACTGAAAAGCGCCGCGCCTTTCCAATCTGGATCACCGGCACAAGGCCGGTGATGACGTCGGAGGAAGGCGGAGCTCCGAATAAACACCTTCGCGCATCGTGCGGAAAAGTGGACCCGGTTTTCTGGGCTCAACGATGCGCCAGCTCGAGACTGGAGCATTGGATTGGCTCCCAAAAGTGGAACCCACTTTTGGGTCCGATGCTCTAGGCTCAGGACCTATTAATTTGGTCTGAGGAGTGATTCAGTGCCTCTGCGATGGAGGTGCTGATGGGTGATCTGTTTCTTCTGAGCGAGCGCCAGATGGCGCGGATCTCACCGTATTTCCCATTGGCTCATGGCGTGCCGCGGGT